>JAPLAV010000049.1 GCA_026393095.1 Actinomycetota bacterium
AGATTTGAAATTGGAATTAGAAATGGCTGGGCAGGAGCACTCGCTGAAGAATTATTAGTTCCTTCAACTGCATTACATTTCCTGCCAGATTCAATTGATGACACAGTTGGAGCATTAATTGAACCAGGTGGAAATTCTTTAAGAGCAGCTCAAGCTGCTTTGGCTGGTCCAGGTAAAAAAGTTTTGGTGTGGGGATCTGGAACAATTGGTTTGTTAACAGCACAATTAGCGGCCTACATGGGTGCATATGTGCACGTAATTGGAAGAAATCCACAAACACTTTCTTTGGCAAAACAATTAGGCGCCAGTGCAACATCTTCAGACTTTGAAGAAGTTGAAGGCGGGTTTGATGCAGTAATTGATTGCACCTTTGATAAAGATGTGCCAAGTAAAGCTGTGAAAAATGTAGAACTTGGTGGCAGAGTTGTTTATATTGGAATTTCAGGTGTGCCAAGTTTGATTGACACTAGAGATTTAGTTTTGAAAGATGTCACCGCTGTTGGAATTTTGTCAGCATCACCTGGCTTAGAAGGCACAATTGATATTTATGGCAGTGGCAAAGTCGATCCAACTCCAATAGTTGCTGCCACTGTGGGATTAAAAGAAACATCCGATGTTTTAGCTGGGAAAAGACCAGCAAATGCAGGTGTTGGTCCAAAGATTCATATCGATCCACGAAAGGATTGAGTTCAAGATGAGTGACTTTAAAGATTTAGTAGCAATCGTTACCGGTGGAGCAAGTGGCATCGGAGAAGCAACAGCGAAATTACTTCAATCACGCGGTGGCAAAGTTTTTGTCTTTGATAGAAATCAACCAACAAATCCAATAATTGGTGTTACCTATCTAATTTGTGATATAACAAATAGAGAAGATGTTAATAAGTCAGTTGCTGATGTTGCCAAAAACGGTTTAGATATTTTGATAAATAATGCAGGAATTGGTGCCGTAGGAGATGTCACAGCCGGAGATGATGCTGAATGGCACAAAGTATTAGATGTAAACGTGGTAGGAACTGCACGAATGAGTGCTGCTGCGATTCCATTTTTAAGAAAATCAAAGAGTGCTGCAATTGTTAACGTTTCATCCATCGTGGCAACGGATGGTTTTCCACAACGTGCTATTTATTCTGCATCCAAAGGCGCAGTTCACGCATTAACTCTTGCAATGGCAGCAGATCACATTAGAGAAGGAATAAGAATTAATTGTGTAGTTCCAGCAACTGCTGATACTCCTTGGGTGGGAAGACTGCTTGATCAAGCTCAAGATGCAAAAGCTATGAAAGAAGCATTAATTGCAAGACAACCCATGGGAAGACTTGTTACAGCGGAAGAAATTGCTCATGCAATTTGTTATCTAGCTTCACCTCTTTCTTCTTCCACAACTGGAATTGGATTAAACGTTGATGGTGGAGTCGGTGGCCTAAGAATTCCACCTAAATAAATGATTGCAGTTGAAGTATTTGATGATCGTCGTTGCTGGCTAGGCGAAGGCCCTACAGCAACAGGTGAAAACAACAATCATGTGCAATGGGTTGATATTTTAAATGGCAAAGTTTTAAGTAAAAACATTGAAACAAGTAAAACTTCTGAATACAAAATGGAAGAACATGTTGGCTTTGCAATTCCCCGCACTAATGGGGGAGATGTTTTAGGAACAGCCAATGGTCCTGTTTTAAGAAATACAGAAGGTGAAATCACAAAACTTCCTGGTAGAGAAACAGACAAGGCTAAATCACGTTGGAATGATGCCAAAGTTTCTTACACAGGAGATTTATTCTTAGGAACTCTTTCTTATGATCTTATACCTAAAGCAAGTGGGCTTTATCGAATTTCTCAAGATGGCAGTGAAATAAAGAAAATAATTAGTGAGGTAACTCTGGCTAATGGGCTTGATTGGTCTGTGGATAATCAAACTTTTTACTTTATTGATTCACTGGAACATTGTGTAGATGCTTTTTCCTATGACGGTAAAGAAATCACCGATCGAAGAACTGTGATCAAATTCAGTGAAAATGAGATTCCTGATGGAATGTGTGTGGATAGCGAAGATGGCTTATGGATTGCTTTCTGGGGTGGTTTTGAAGTCAGAAGATATGACGAAAAATACAAGCTCAGTGAAAGAATTGAACTGCCTGTTTCTTACACAACATCTTGTGCTTTTGCAGGTAAAGAATTAGATCAGTTGGTTATATCCACAGCGCATAACAATGAGATGGCAAAACATCCTCAAGCAGGAATGACTTTTATTTGTAATCCAGGAATCAAGGGCAAAAAGACTAAAATTTTTGAAAGTTAGTTTTCAGACCCACTTGCTAACAAGTGGCTTATTTAATGCGAATCCTTATATCTTTTGTATGACGCGTTAATTTCAAGCTCTGCAGCGTCATGGTTAACCCATTCACCGCCGTGAACTTCTTTGCCTGGTTCAAGAGTTTTATAAACTTCA
>JAPLAV010000076.1 GCA_026393095.1 Actinomycetota bacterium
CTAACAATGGCGAAAATGATCGCTTTTGACGAAGACGCCAGACGTTCTATGGAACGTGGCATGAATATCTTGGCTGACGCAGTTCGAGTAACCCTAGGGCCAAAGGGACGAAACGTCGTTTTGGAAAAGAAGTGGGGCGCACCAACAATTACTAATGATGGTGTTTCCATCGCTAAAGAAATTGATTTGGAAGATCCATACGAAAAAATTGGTGCAGATCTTGTAAAAGAAGTAGCCAAGAAAACTGATGACGTTGCAGGAGACGGAACAACCACCGCAACAGTTCTTGCCCAAGCTTTAGTTCGCGAAGGCTTAAGAAACGTTGCAGCAGGAGCTAATCCAATGTCTTTAAAACGTGGCATTGAAACAGCAGTTGAAAAAATTGTTGCCAAATTATTAGACATGGCAAAAGATGTTGAAACCAAAGAACAAATTGCTTCTACTGCATCAATTTCTGCAGGAGGCGATGCTGAAGTTGGTGGCATCATCGCAGAAGCTATGGACAAAGTTGGTAAAGAAGGCGTAATCACAGTTGAAGAAAGCAATACTTTCGGTTTGGAATTAGAACTAACTGAAGGTATGCGCTTTGACAAAGGTTACATTTCACCTTATTTCGTAACTGATCCAGAAAGAATGGAAACAGTTATTGAAGATCCATACATTTTGATTGCAAATGCAAAAATTTCTGCAGTTAAAGATGTTTTGCCAATCTTGGAAAAAGTAATGCAGAGTGGTAAACCACTTGTTATTTTGGCTGAAGATGTTGAGGGCGAAGCATTAGCAACTTTGATTGTTAACAAAATCAAGGGAACTTTCCGCTCAGTTGCGGTTAAAGCACCTGGTTTTGGTGACCGTCGTAAAGCAATGTTGCAAGACATTGCAATTTTGACAGGTGCTCAAGTAATCAGCGAAGAAGTTGGTTTGAAACTTGAAAACACCGGTCTGGACATGCTTGGTAAAGCTCGCAAAGTTGTTTCTACAAAAGATGAAACAACAATTGTGGAAGGTGCCGGATCTGCTGACCAAATTGCAGGACGAGTTGCTCAAATTCGTGCTGAAATTGAAAACAGCGATTCAGATTATGACCGTGAAAAACTACAAGAACGTTTAGCAAAATTAGCTGGCGGAGTTGCAGTTATCAAGGTTGGTGCTGCTACTGAAGTTGAACTTAAAGAACGCAAGCACCGCATTGAAGATGCTGTGCGAAATGCTAAAGCTGCTGTTGAAGAAGGAATCGTTGCCGGTGGTGGCGTTGCTTTAATTCAAGCAGGCAAAGAAGCATTAAAAGACATCAAACTAGCAATTGAAGCGCCGTTGAAACAAATCGCAACCAATGCTGGTCTAGAAGGCGGCGTCGTTGCAGAACGCGTTGCCAACTTAAAAGCAGGCGAAGGTTTGAATGCTGCAACTGGTGAATATGTTGACATGATCAAAGCAGGAATTATTGATCCAGCAAAAGTAACCCGTTCTGCATTACAAAATGCTGCATCAATTGCTGCACTGTTTCTAACAACAGAAGCAGTAATTGCTGATAAGCCAGAAAAGAATCCAGCTCCTGCCATGCCAGATGGTGGCGGAGGAATGGATTTCTAAGAAAAATCCTTCTAAAAGGGACTCGCGAGAATTTGCGAGTCCCTTTTTTCATGTTATGAAATGTTTCAATAAGTCATTGATTTTGGGTTTCAATAAGTCATTGATTTTGGTATTGACTTGATAGCAGAATGTGCGAAGTGTCTTTAAAGGGAGAATTTTAAATGAGTGGTCAACCAGTTAAATTAAGTGATTTTGGATTAGATGAAAAATTTGGTTATATGCAACATGTAGACCCAGTTACTACATTGCCACCAGGAAATGAAGCTTGGGATGAAATGGGAAAAAATCTTCCTAAACATTTAATGGGCTCAGATTTTAGACAACGCGTTAAAGATTTACCACCTTTTAGAATTGAAACTTTAAAAACTGACGGAGAAATTAGAAGAGCATTTTTAGTGCTTTCCTATATTGGTCAGGCTTATCAATGGTCTGATAATGAACCAGCGCATGTTCTTCCTGAGAGATTAGCTAAGCCTTGGTATGAAGTTGGAAAATTAGTTGGCAGACCTCCAATTCTTAGTTACACAACTTACTCAATTGATAATTGGTATCGCTTAGATAAAAATGGCCCAATTGAATGTGGCAACATCGCTCTTTTGCAATGTTTCTTGGGTGGACAAGATGAAGAGTGGTTCATCATTATTCATATTGATATTGAAAATAAAGCTGGCAAAGCCTTAAAGGCAATTGAAGATTCACAAAAAGCAGTAGCTGCAAGTGATTTAAATTTACTTGAAAAAGCCTTAACGAATTTAAGAGATTCACTCAAAGCAATGTATGACGTACTTGATCGCATGCCAGAAAAATGTGATCCATACGTTTACTTCCATAGAGTAAGACCATATATTTTCGGTTGGAAAAATAATCCAGCATTACCAAATGGTGTTGTCTATGAAGGTGTTGAAGAATACAAAGGAGTAGGACAAAAATTTAGAGGTGAAACTGGTGCGCAAAGCGCAATCATTCCAGCCCTTGATGGAGTGCTAGGAATTGAACACGAAAGAGATGAATTAAGAGATTACTTAATGGAAATGCGCCAATACATGCCACCACAACATGTGAAATTTATTGAAGCAGCCGAAAATGGACCAAGTGTTAGAAACTTTGTTATGAGTAGCAACAACGATAAATTAAAGAAATTGTTTAACGAATCTGTTGAACTTGTTGCTGACTTTAGAGCTTTGCATTTGGAATACGCAGGCACCTATATTCACTCTCAAGCCCAAAAGACACCAGGAAATCCATCTGCTGTTGGTACAGGTGGAACACCATTTATGGTTTATTTGAGGAAACATCGAGACGAAACTAGAAATCAACCAGTTAGTTAAGTAGAGTTTTAGTAATTAACTAGGAG
>JAPLAV010000091.1 GCA_026393095.1 Actinomycetota bacterium
GTTTTATTTTGCGCCATTGTGGCAAGAGCTTTAAGACTTGGTGAAGTAGCTTCAGTAAATGTACCTGTAACTGCTCTGATTGTTATTGGACCTGGTTTAAATGAAAACACAGCAGTTCATAGATTGTGGTCTACTTTAATTGGCGCTGGTGTTGCAATTGCATTTTCTTATTTTTCTCACGCCAAAACTCCTGCAGGTAGAACCCTTGATCAAATCATCAATATAGGTAAAAAGATTTCTGTATTGTTTTCTTCTATGTCGCAAGGTTTAGATCAAGGCTTAAATCAAACTAATGCCAGTATTTGGTTAACTGAAGCTCGTTTACTTGTTGAAGAATTACCAAAGATTAAATCTCAAGCACTAGAAACAAAAGCCTATGCCCGATGGTCACCCTTAGAAGAAGTTGATGAAGCTGAATCTTTGTATTTAAAAGCAGTTGCTTTTGAACATATTGTGGTGCAGGCAAGAACAATTGCTCGAACCATTTTTGATTTGAGTGTGGATAGGAATTTACCACAACTAGCCCAACATGAATTATCTTCTGGCTTATTTGCTGCTTCTAAATCGGTGCGAAGAAAAGTTGATGTAATCATCGCTGATTCATTAGATGAATCCTCGCCTGCTTTGCATGACGTGATGACACCTGATGAATCACCAGAACGAAAAGTTCTGCAGGTTCCAGTAAAAGTTCAGTCCAAAACTTTTTTGAGAAGAATTTGGCGCTTGGTAAGAATCTTTTTACGTAGATAGCCTTTGTAGCACATATATATAATTGTGCTACAATAAATACATGAAGAGTTATGGAGTAAGAGAGCTTCGTCAATCCGCCAGCCAGATTTTGCAAGAAGTTAAAAATGGTGCAGTGGTTGAAATAACTGAATGGGGCGAGACAGTTGCTCGAATCTCTCCAGCGCAGAAATCAAATTGGCAAGATCTTATAAATTCTGGTCTGGTTAGCCCTGCCCAAACAAGTTGGCATGGAAAAGTTAAGAAGTACAAAATAAAGGGTGATAAAACCACTACAGATATTTTACGCGAACTTAGAGATGAAGAAAGATAAATGTATTATCTAGATGCCAGTGCAATTCTAAAATTGATCGTTGAAGAAAAAGAAACCGTCAAATTAGAACGTTTTTTAAAAGGTAGTAACTGCACCTCAAAGATATCAAGAATTGAAGTTATGAGAGTTATTAATAGGGTTGTTCCTGAAGCTGCTGAATCAGCACAACGCACATTAGCAAAATTTGATTACATAAATATATCTGAATCTGTAATCAGAATAGCCGAATCATTTTTAGGTCTGCCTTCTTTAAAATCGTTAGATTCAATTCACGTGGCTAGCGCACTGTCTGTCTCAAGTGAAATAGAGGGAATCATAAGTTATGACAAAAAAATGATTTCCAATGCTAATAGTTTAGGCTTACTAGTTCATACTCCGGTCTGAGCAGGAGCAATTAATTGAAAACAGTTGTTTTGATAGGCACTCTTGATACTAAAGGTGTTGAGTATGAGTTTGCTCGAAATCGTTTTCAAAAAGCTGGATTAAAAACAATACTTATAAATGCAGGAATTCTTGGTCAATCCCCAATTCAAAGTGATGTAACAAATGAGCAAGTCGCCCTAGCTGGATCTAGTAATTTACAAACTTTAAAGACTAAAAATGATAGAGGCTTTGCAGTTTCAGTTATGACAAAAGGTGTTCACCAAATAGTGCAAAATCTTTATAAAAAGGGTGATCTAGATGCCGTCTTTGCTCTAGGTGGCAGTGGTGGTTCAACTATTTCTTCTTTTGCGATGAGAAATCTTCCCATTGGTGTTCCTAAAGTTTTAGTTTCAACATTAGTTAGCAGTAATGCTGCATCTTTTGTTGGTGAAAGTGATATGGCACTTTTTGCATCCGTTGTTGATATTGCTGGAGTTAATTCTCTTTCTGCCAAAGTGATAGCTAATGCAGTTGATGCCACCATTGGCATGGTTAATGGTGAAAAAGTTGAAATAAGAAATAACAAGAAATTGGTAGCAGCTTCTATGTTTGGAGTAACTACCCAATGTGTCACAGATGCAAGATTAATCTTAGAAGAAAATGATCTAGAAGTTATCACTTTTCATATGACTGGCACTGGTGGAAAGTCAATGGAAAATCTGATTCGCCAAGGTTTTATTAATGCTGTTTTAGATGTAACCACTACAGAAATATGTGATGAAATAGTTGGTGGAACTCTTTCTGCCGGTTCTGATCGTTTAACAGCAGCAGTGGAAATGAAAATTCCGCAAGTAGTTTCTGTAGGGGCTCTGGACATGGTTAATTTTGGAAGCAAAAACAGTGTTCCAGAGAAATTCCAAAATAGAAATCTTTATATTCATAATGAGAACGTAACTTTAATGAGAACAACGCCTGAAGAATGTGAAAAAATTGCTCTAGATATAGCCACCAAACTTAATAAAGCGACAGCTCCGGTAACACTGTTTTTACCTCTCAAGGGAGTCTCAGCTATTGCTATAAAAGGTGGAGTCTTCTTTGATCAAGAAGCAGATGATGCTCTTTTCTCAACTTTGAGGAAAAATGTGGGAAACAATGTCGAACTAGTCGAACTAGATTGTGCGATAAACGATAATGATTTCAGCACAGCCATAGCTAACAAATTGATCCAACTAGTAAAAGTGGGTAAATAGATGCCAGCCATTTCCAGAAGTGTTGCTTTAGCAAACTTTAGAAAACAAATCGCTAGTGGCACTGCTGTTATTGGGGCAGGAGCTGGAACTGGAATATCGGCTAAATGTGCAGAAGCAGGTGGCTTGGACACAATAATTATTTATAACTCTGGTCGCTATCGCATGGCAGGACGCGGATCTTTATCTGGTCTGATGCCTTATGGCGATGCTAATGAAATTGTTATGGAAATGTCGAGAGAAGTTTTACCAGTTGTTAAACACACTCCAGTATTAGCAGGAGTTTGTGGTACAGATCCTTTTAGACAAATGCCAATATTTTTAAAACAAATTAAAGAAATTGGTTTTAGCGGAGTACAAAACTTTCCCACCGTTGGACTAATTGATGGCAACTTTCGCCAAGGTTTAGAAGAAACCGGCATGGGTTATGACTTAGAAGTTGACATGATCAGAGAAGCAAGACAATTAGATTTATTAACTGCGTCTTATGTATTTGATGCTAAAAGTGCAGAAAGTATGACTAAAGCTGGTGCAGATATTTTAGTTCCTCACATGGGCTTAACTACTAAAGGAATGATTGGCGCAACTTCTGCTTTAACACTTGATGATTGTGTGCCCTTGATTCAAGAAATGACAGATGTAACACTTGATGATTGTGTGCCCTTGATTCAAGAAATGACAGATGTAGCCAAGAAAATTAATCCTGACATCATTGTGATTTGTCATGGTGGTCCAATCGCTGAACCTGAAGATGCTAAATACATATTGGCAAAGACTAAGAACGTGGAAGGTTTCTTTGGCGCATCCTCCATGGAAAGACTTCCTACCGAGATGGCAATGACTGAGAACATGAAGAAATTCAAGAGTTTAAAGATATAAGGAAGAAAATGTCAAAACAATTTTTTAAAAAAGAAGAATTACCAATCACATCTTTCGAGTGGGGGGATGTTGTTAATCGTTTAGAACCAAAGTCATCAGGTTGCGAAACCTTTGTGGTGATGGATGTAACCCTTGATCCAGGTGGTATGCATAACTTTCATAAACACGTTGATCAAGACGAAATCATTATTGTTCTCAAAGGCAAAGTTGAACAATGGGTTGATAAGAACAAGCAAATATTAAATGCAGGAGATTCAGCTTTTGTTCCTAAAAACACTGTTCATGCCTCATTTAATATTTTTGATGAACCTGCCACTTTGCAAGTGGTACTTGCTCCGGCAAAAGGTGATACAGGTTATGAATTAGTTGATGTTGCTGAAGAAGAGCCTTGGAAATCAATTAGGTAGTCGTTTTTGCAAGTTCCATCAGTTTGTGTTAGCCTTGTATCAAGATATTTCAAGATATTTCTGGAGGCATAATGACAGTCATGAGAGAGAAGTTTTCTTCCCAAGCCGATCCAAAATTGTTAGCTAAAGTTCGTGAAGTTGCCGAAAAAGAGGGGCGACAATTTCAATCAATTCTTGAAGAAGCCCTACAAGAATACCTAGATCGCAACCAAACTCTCAAACCACGAGCGCACATCATGGAAACACTTGGAGTTAGCATGATGGAGTTTGATGAGCTGTACAAAAAATTGGCTAAATGAAAAGGGTTAATTACTTAACCCCCATTGAAGCCCTAGCAATACATGCCGTCTTACTAAAACGATATGGCGGTAGTCAAGGAAAAGTTGATATGGGTTTACTTGAGTCTGCACTTTACAGGCCACAGACAGGTTATTACCCCGATATCATTTCCCAGGCTACCGCTTTATTCGAGAGTTTAATTATGAATCATCCATTCACTGACGGAAACAAACGAGTAGGATTTGCAGTTACTGATATTTTTTTAAGGGAAAATGGTTATAAATTTAAAGCAACTCCATCCGATATTTATGTAGAAATTATCAAAAGACTTGAGACAAATAATTTTAAGTACGAAACACTTATAATTTGGATGAAAAAGAATACTACAAAAGTTAACTAGATAATTGTTGGATAGTTGATCTATAGCCAGCCAAGAAGAAAATTAAAGCTAATCCCGAAGGAACCATCATCAGTAATGGTGCAAACTCAGCACCGAGTTTGTTCATATAGATTCCAATTAAATATGGAAAAATCATTGATCCTGAAATAGAAGAAAAGAAAATGAAACCAGTTATTCGAGCATTACCCGGACTGATTTTTACCACCCAAGCAAAAGCCATTGAAAACACTGGCCCACCTGAGGCTCCTAACAAAATTATCGCTATCCAATAAAGATCTGTTGCGTAAAGCAAAAAGAGTGCTGGAATCAAACATAAAACTGAAAGAAGTGTAACTAAACCAAAATTAAGCTTGTGAATATATTTCAACAAAATTAGACGAATAGCCAACAAAGATATAAAAAATACCGATAACCCAAGGGATGCTTTCGAAGTCGACCAGCCTTTAGCTAATAAGTAGCTTGGAATCCAGCCAGTAGCTGAAGCTTCTAGTCCAACGTAGGCAGAAATTCCTAACAGTAAGAAAGCAATTGATGAATTGTGGTTTGACTTTTTATGTGCTTCTTCAGGTTTATGAATTAACTGACCTTCAGTATTTGCGTAAAATACTGCTGCAATGATAAATGCTAATACGATAAACAAACTCAAAACAACTGCGTAATAGTTTTGAAGTGTTAATCCAAAAAGGCTTGGAACTAAAATAGAAGCCGTAGCAAATCCAATGTTATTTTTATTAGCTCTTCTTGAAGCTTCAATCCCTCCAACATCGACAACTAATTGACCTATTGCTACTTGAACAATTCCAAAACTTACTCCAATTATTATTACTCCAAATAGGACAAAATTCCAGGTTGGAGCAAGCACTAATAAACCAATGCCGATTCCAACAATTACTGTCCCAATTGATCCAGCAATAGCACCTCTTATTTTGTCAACAAAGTAGGTTGCAATAAATACGCCAACAATTCCACTCAAACCAGTTAAAGCAAAAATTCTTCCACCGATTGCTAAATCGAGTGAATACTTTTCTATGTAATAAGGAACTAAAACGCCATAACCTGATACGAAACCGCCTAACACACCAATTGTTGCAATGGCAGCTCGAACACTATTTTTATTTAGTTTTAATGATGACATGAAAGCTTATTAAGTAGCGTCCTGATCGAATTTCTTTTGGGCTTGAGGTTTAGTTTCTTCTTTGTCATCAAAAACATTATTTGCTAATTTAGATGGATCTAAGTTAGATAAATTCTTTAAATCTAAATCTTTAATGCCTGCAGATTCAACTATGTCATCTTTAGCTTTAGATGCCATATCTTTAACATTTCGAAGCATCTTGACACCTTGAGCAATATATTTAGGCAGTCTTTCAGGACCAACCACTAATAAGCCGATGATGGCTATAACCAATAATTCAAAGAATCCGATGTCTAACAAGATGAGACTTCCTTCTCAAAGTTGAGGATTTCCTGCCTTGCCCTAAAGATACTCTTAAGGTGACTCGGCTAAGTCTGGTGTCTTGAGGTTCACTAAAATTATCTAAGCACCTCACAAGAAATCACCTGGGAGAATCTAATTCAATGAGTGATAAGACTTCAGTTGCCGTCATTCTGGGAGGCCGCAACTCCGAGAACTACCGATCCTGCCAATCAGCTCGGGATGTAATTTCTGCTTTAGAAGAAAAAGGCTATTTAGTTTCTGCCTACGGCATGACCATGGAAGCAAACTGGATTTCATTTGGTGATTTGAATTCTCTTAAAAATGCGTTAAAGAAAAATGCTTTTGAATTAACTGATGAATCAGTTAAAGATATTGCTAACACAACTGAATCTTTATTGCCTCCAACTTCCCTATTAGAAACCACTGTTGTTTTCTCAACACTTATGGGTGCTTGGGGATCTGATGGAACTATGCAAGGAATGTTAGAAACAGAAATTGTGCGATTTGTTGGATCAGACACCTTAGGTGGTGCAATCTCCAGTGATAAATCAACTGCAAAATTATTAATGGAAGCTGTAGAAATTCCAACACCAAGACATGTAATTATTCCTGATAAATCTTGGCGCAGAGATCCACTATCAAATGTGGCACGAGCTGCTGCACTCAAAACTCCTCTGATATCTAAACCAGCAAGAGGAAGCAATGGCGTGGGAATTACTTACATTCGAGTTCCCCGAGACTTTAAAAAAGGCGTTGATATTGCCAGAAACTTTGATGGTCGAGTTGTTGTTGAGAAATATCACCAACCTGCACAACTGTTTGAATGTAACGTAATAGAGGATGAAAAAGGTAAACCAGTTCTTAGTGCAATTATCCAAACTAATTGGAATGAAAAAGATAAAATTTTCAATTTTATCTCAAGAACAGATACTTCCTCCTATTCATTTTCAAAATTAACCAGCTTAGATCCAGAAGTTGTGAAGTTAGTTCATGCTTATGCAAAAAGAGCATTCGAAGTATTAAAAATGTCTGGTTATGCACAAATTGAATTTATGGTTGATAAAGAAGGCGAATTACTGCTAGTGGAAGTTAATTGCCAACCGTACTTTGGAAAAGATGGTTCCTTTGCTTTGTCTTGGAAAGAAGCCGGAATTAGTTATCCAGATTTAATTGAACGAATTGTTAAAGAAGCACTTGATCGCCCAGTGGGGCTTGTTTGAACTTCACCCTGCCCCTTGAATTAGGTGTAGCAGGTTTTCTCATTGCCGCTTTTGCAGTATTTGTAATTGGATTAGCCAAATCATCAGTTCCAGCCGCGGCAACAATGCCTGTTGGTTTATTTGCTCTTGTAATTCCTGCCAAATTATCTGTCGGAGCAATATTGCCACTCTTAATTCTGGGGGACGTTATAGCTTTGCTTGCCTTTAGAAAAGCAGGTCGCTGGGACATCGTTATCAAGATTTTGCCTTCAGTTTTTGTGGGAATGTTTATTGGCTATTTTCTTTTGTCCTGGTCTACTTCAAAAGAAGTCGCCTATGTGATTGGTTCAATTCTTATTTTTACAGCTATTTATGAAATCAGAAAAAGACTTAAACATGAAAAATTAGAAGATCACGAGAAATCAAATCTAAAAACGAGATCTAAACTTTCTGCTCAACTCATGGGTGTTTTGGTGGGAATTATGACCATGACTGCTAATTCTGCGGGACCTATTTTCTCACTTTATCTTTTGCATTTACAACTTCCTATGCAAACATTTGTGGGAACTAACAGTTGGTTATTTTTTATAATTAACGTATCTAAAGTTCCATTCAATGCTGGCCTTGGAATTATTACAGCTGAAACTTTAGCTTTGGCGCTTTTACTTTCACCCTTTGTGATTTTGGGTGGAATTTTTGGTCAACGAATTATGAAGCGTATTAATCAAAGAGCTTTTGAATATTCAGCTCTTATTTCAACTTTAATTGCTGGTTTGTTGCTCTTTATCCCCAGATAATTCTTCAACTTCCTTTACAACATTTTCAATTACTACAGCAATCTCTGCCAAAGAAACACTTCCTTCTCTTACTAATACTGGAAGCTCACTTGTTAAATCAAGAATTGACGATGGAGCACTAGGACTTAGTTCATTTGCATCTAAATAAACTGCTACGTCATTACCAAATTGTGCTTTGATTTCATCTATGTTTTTGCCCATTACTTGTCCAACTTTGTTAGGACTAGTAGTAGCAAGAATTTCTTCTTCCCCCATGATTTCGTGAGCTATGGGATGAAGAGGCATTCTTACTGAAACAACATTTGGCACAATCCCTTTATTCCACAATAAATTATTTAAACCTTTAAGAATTAGTGTTAAGGATCCTGGCCAAAAATGAAGATATTTTAACTTGGCTTCTTCAGTTACTCCTGCACAAAATTTATTTATTAATCCAATATTGGCAATAAAAATGGTTAAATGAGTCTTAGGTCTTTGTCCTTTAATTTCCCACAATAAATTAATAGCCTTTTCATCCATTGCTCTAACGGCAATGGCATAACTTGTGTCAGTGGGAAAAACCACAGCACGTCCTGCAGCTAGTGCTTCTTTGGCAGCTTTAATTCCATTTTCGCGGGGAACAGGATGAGAAAGACTAAATACTCTTGCAGCAACAAACATTAGGCACTTAAATCTTGTTTAGATCTATATCCTGCATGGCCTTTGTCGTAAACATTTCTAAAGCCATCTTTACTCCAAGCACTTCGTCCCACAAATAATCCATCACAATTATCAAGGGAAGCTAATTCTTTGGCATTATCAATATTGACTGAACCGCCATAACATAAAGGAAAATTCTTAAGATTTAATCCTAATTCAGTCAAAACACTTTTTATTGCAACGAACGATTCCTCCACATAACCTGCTTCAGCAGGAGTGCCATTAACTCCAATAGACCAGACTGGTTCATATCCAATTAATGCTTTTTCGATGTTTAAATCTTTTAAAACTTTTAATTGCTTTGCAAAAATATCTTTACGATTTTGCACACTTTTTTCTTTTTCACTTTCTCCCATGCAATAAATAGATAACAAATTATTTTCCTGCAACGCTTGTAATTGTTGCTTTAAGTCTTTTTCTTTTTCACCCATCGCTCGGCGTTCTGCATGTCCCACCATTACTAAATCTGCATCAAGTTCTTTAATTAATTTGGCAGAAATTTCACCTGTGGTATTTCCATCATTTCCAGAAACTCTTTGTGAGCCAACCCAAAGTCCTGATCCAAATGACATTTTCTTTAAAGGCACTAGCAAAGGCATAGTGGGCAAAACAAAAAATTGAGTATCCTTATTTGATTTTGCTAATAAAGCTGCCATCTCAACAACTTCTTCATGTTGTTCTTGGTTGAGCTGTTGTTTGGTATTGGTACCGAAATAGAACATATTTACACTCTAGTCTTGATCAATTTTTGAGGCTAAATACGAGAACTAAAGAGCCTTACCTGATTTGTCAAAGAAGGTGATGTTTTCTGATTCGATTGAGGTCCACACTGCATCTTTGGCAGTTCTACCAACTGAGTGAGACACACGAGCTTTAATCAAAAGAGATCCAACTGCTAGATCAAGTAAGTATTGGCCACCTGCACCAATTGATTTGCGGGTAACTCTTGCTTGTACTCCACCTTTTGTCTCAGTTGTGGAAACGCTAATTCCTTCTGCTCTAACTCCAAAGGTATCTGCACTTGATGCTTTGGAGCCAAAATCAATAGTTTGAGAAAACAAAGGTGACGTGATTTTTGAACCAGATACATTAATAAATTGTGGTGGCACAAAGTTCATACCTGGGTTACCTAAGAACCAACCAGCAAATTGGCTGTTTGGTTTCTCATAAATTTCTTTTGGTGAATCACATTGGGTTATAACACCATCTTGCATCAAAGCAATTTGGTCAGCCAATGTCATAGCTTCGGTTTGATCGTGTGTTACATAAACAATTGTTTGTTTCAAGCGACCAAATAGTTCTTTCAGGCTTCGCTTTAATTCCAATTTAGACGTTAAGTCAATATTGGTGATTGGTTCGTCAAACAAAATGATTTTTGGTTGACGAGCAACTTCACGGCCTACTGCGATTTTTTGACGAGTTCCGTTATCTAATTCTTCAACTTGGCGTTTTAATACATCTTGTAACCCGAGAATTTCTGCAACTTCATCAACGCGCTTATCCATTTCAGCTTTGCTGAGTTTTTCTGACAACAAAGGCAATTCTAAGTTTTTTCTAACACTTGTGCCGCGATAAATAACTGGGTATTGGAAAACCATTCCAATATTTCTTCTTCTGGTTGCTACATCTGTGACATCGTGTTCATCAAAGAAAATTCTTCCCTCTGTTGGGCTTTCCAAACCTGCAATCATTCTCATCAAAGTTGTTTTTCCACAACCTGATGGTCCAAGTAAAACTGTTACTGAAGATTTAGGAATTGTGAAATTAATGTCATTTACTGCAGTAAATGCATCAAATTTCTTAGTGATGCCTTGAAGTTTTATGTCATACATGTGAAACTCCTTGACCAATTCGCTTGCCTGAATTTGCATCGAATAAAACAACTGCATCTGGTTTTACTGAGATATCTACCGAACCAGCTTGTAGTTTACTTAAAGCTTGAGCATCAGTTCGAGAAACTACAGTGACCAAGTCTGTGTTATCAATTGTGAAATAAACAGCGAATTCTGATCCTAGGTTTTCCATTAGTGAAACTTTGCAATTAAATGAATTGGCATCTTTGCCAACTACGAAGCCTTCTGGTCTGATTCCTGCCACAACTTTGGAGGAACTTGAATCTGTCTTAACTTTGATGCTTCCCAAAATTGTTTTTATAGTAGTGCCACTTAATTCTGCTGGCAAAATATTTGCTTCCGGAAATCCAAGGGAATTCATGCTGGCAATGGAATTTGGTTCGTCATAAACCAAATCAAGAGAATCTTGTTGCACAATTTTTCCTTGAGCAAGAATCATCACAGTTTTTGCTAATGACAATGCTTCTAATGGATCTGAAGTCATGTAAACAAAAGAAACTTTCAGTTCTTCTTGGGTTTTTCTCAAATCATCAATTAATCTTTCGCGTAGTTTAAAATCCAGACCCACCAAAGGATCATCTAGAACATAAACGTCTGTGGCTTTAGCAAGACCTCGAGCAATTGCTACTCGTTGCTTTTGTCCACCTGAGAGTTGTTCTGGTTTCTTGCCCAAAAGATCTTTAATTCTTAAAAGTTCCGCAACTCTTTCCACGGATTCTTTTTTGGTTGCGTCACTGGCTTTTGATAAAACTAATGGGTATTCAATGTTTTCTAAAACTGAATAGTGAGGATAAAGAGCAAAGCTTTGTGGCACATAACCAATATTTCTCTCTCCAGCAGATGCTTTTGCAACATCTTGTCCACGCACAATGATTGATCCTGAATCAACTGGTTCGAGTCCCATGATGGTTCTAACTAAAACAGATTTACCATTTCCTGGTTTTCCACAAATTACTGAAAAATCATTCATAGAAGCTGTGAAAGAAAGATCATCTAACACAACTTTGTTGCCATAGGACTTTGTTAGTCCTGAGACTTTTAACGCTAAATCGGCCATTTTTAATAGTCTCCTGTTTAGTAATTCTTCTTAGGTCTGCCGAGCTCGATCAAATACGGTGTGACAAATATGGAGAATACGAAAATTACCACGATAACCAAGAGAATTACCAAAGTTTTCTTTAAGGTTTTCTTGCCATCCCAATCAGGATTGATGTTTCCTAATGCAACTTGCAAGGTCACAACAACAAAAAGTAACCTAAAGCCCCAAAGATAAATTGTGTAAGTAAATTGTTGGGCCAACATTAAAAGAGCAACAATCAATAGATAAATATTTATTCTTTGCACACGAGCTGCAAATGGAGGTTTGTTTGTTTTAACTACATCTGACATTTATACCTCACCTCGCACAGTTCCAAAGGTAAGTCCGACTAATAGATATTTCTGGAAAGCATAAATTACGATCACAAGTGGCATTACATAAAGAGTTCCAATTGAAGCAACATATGCCCAATCGATTGCTCCACCTTTAGTTGAACCTGTGAACAAACCAACTGGGATACCAAATGTTTTTGCTCCACCAAGTTGGAAGTTGAACAAGAATTCATTCCATACAAACAAGATGTTAAACACAAATGATGCCACTAATCCTGGTTTTACCTGAGGCAAAATTACTTTAAACATAATGTGCCAACGAGATGCACCATAAACCAATCCTGTTTCATCAAATCTTTGTGAAATTCCATCAAGGAATCCTTTTAAGATCCAAACTGAGAATGGAATAGAAAACATTGCATAAAAAGCAATCAAACCGATATATGAATCTTTTAATTTCAAAAGATTAAATAATTGGAAATAAGGAACAACGAAAGCAGCTGCTGGTACAAATCTAGTTGAAAGAAGCAAGAACATTAAAAAGTCAGTTCCAGCTGGTTTATATCTTGAGAATGAATAAGCAGCAAGGTAAGAAACCAAAATTGCAATGATTACAGATCCGAAGGAATAAACAATTGAGTGAGTGAAGTAAGACAAAGTGTTATCAAAGCTAAGCGCTTCGGTGATGTTTGAAAGAGTTGGTTTGAAGAAAAACACTGGAGGAGAAACAACAATGCTTCCCTTTGGTTTAAAAGCAGTAGAGATAATCCAAGCAACCGGAAGGAAGAAAAGAATGGAAATACCCCAAGCGCCAAGGGTGGCAAATTTAATTGGGCCTGATTTGCGTTTTGGTTTGAAAATTGTTTCAGCCATTTTATGCCTCAGATTTCTTTTTAGCATTCAAAATGTATAGATAAATCGAAGTCAACGCGATGGCAATGAACATCAAGAACACTGACACTGCTGATGAATAACCTAATTTAAAGGATTTGAATGCAAAACGATACAAGGAAACTGCAATTAATTCTGTTCGATCTCCAGGTCCGCCACCAGTCATTACGTATGCCAAATCCATAGTCTTAAATGCATCAATTGTTCTTAATAAAATTCCCAAACCTAATATGAATTTTGCATGTGGCCAGATAACTGTTCTGATCAAACGAATGATTGGCAAACGATCAACTTGCGCTGCTTCTAATTCAGCTTTTGGCACAGAGCCAAGAGCTGCCAAAGTCATCAAAGTCATAAACGGTGTCCACATCCAGGTGTCCACAAAAACCAGAGTTGGGAAAGCCAAAGTTTGATCGGTTAAGGTATCAAATCTTTCAAAACCTAGAACCGAAACAAAATAATTTATAACACCCAATGTTGGATCAAGAATGAATTTCCAAAACAGTGATGTTGCAATTGGTGTTACTACCATTGGGGTAAAGAAAAGAGTTAAAGCAAAACGACGACCTGGCATTTTGTCGTTTTTCCAAAACAAAACCCCAATTAAAATTCCTAAAAGAGTTTGTAAAACAACTGCACAAAGCAAGAAAATAAATGTTCTTGAAACTGACCCTGCTAGTTGCTGATTTGCTAAGAAATCTACGAAGTTTTTGAAACCAATTAGTTTTGGTTTATTTGCTGAAGTTAATGTGTAATCATAAAAAGCTAAACCAAACATCCAAATTGTTGGAACAACGCTCATTAAAATAAAGAAGAACAAAACGGGTGCTAATAAGCCCCAGGAAAACCAATTCTTTTTTGACTCTGGCTTTTTAGCCTTTGGAACATCCTTGATGGATTTCTCAAGTGTCTCAACGCTCTTGGCCATTACCATCCCTTTTAAATTGCAGGTGACTCACAAAACTTAACTTGCGCCAATCATAAGAGTTGTGTTGGTGCCCCGACTAGCGGGACACCAACACAATGATCTTGCCTCTTAACCCTTAGAGGGTTAGAGAATCAACATTCTCCGGAGGAGCTGTCTTGGTACGACCAGCGTTGAACAGAATTTGCTGTTGTTTAGCTGCTGCATATTCAAGAGCTTCTTTTGATGTTTTAACTGTTCCAGTTGCAACACCGTTGAATGCTTCTTGTTGTACAGCTAGCATTTCAGCATATTCTGGCAAATGCCAGAAGTCTTGTGAGCGGCCTTCTTCTAACATGTACAAGAACGGCTTCACATAGTGTGCAACCTCTAGGTAAGCAGGATTTGCAGCACCTTCTTTACTCCATGGCAAGCCACCGTTTTCAAGGATGAACTTGTCTTGAGTTTCTTTGGTGTACCACCATTTTAGAACGTCGACTGCCACACGCATGTGATCTTCGTCGTTATAAGAGTTGATTACCCATGGTTGACCACCCATTGCACCGATAAGTTTTCCGTTCCACTTTGGAAGTGGAATTGAAAGAACCATATCTGGTTTAACAACAGCATCTGGTCCACCCATAAACTTACCAACTGCTAACCATTGCCAAGCGGAGAAACATTTTCCGCCGTTGAATAAGTCGAGTAGGTTACCGATACCGAATGAAGCAGCATCCTTTGGTTGATATTTCATCAAACCAACGAATTGATCCATTGCAGCAGCGTTTACATCAGAGTTTAGAATTCCGTAAACATCTAGTGTTACAGGATCCCAAATCTTTCCGCCTGTTGAATAAGCGAATGGATAGTAGGCACAGCTAAAGAAATCGTATTCTTTCGAATACATCATTGCTGTTCCGTACATTTCCTTGTCTGGGCGATGGAAGAATTCAATGATCTCAACTAGATCTGTGAATTCGATTTCGTACATCGCTTCAGCTGTTGTAGGAAGATCTTTACCAGTTTTAGCTTTGAATGCAGCTTGTTCTGCTGGATCTTCTAACATATCTTTACGCATGAATACACCTTGTGTATCAGGCATTTGTGGGAAGCCCCAACGAATTCCTGAACCATCTGGGTAAACCTGGTAAGTGTTTGTTACCAAACTTGAGAATGGTTCGATGTCTAGTTCTGGGTTTGCTGCGAAGACATCGTCTGCCTTAACAATCCAACCTGGTTCTGACAAAGCACCTAACCATTGTGAATCAACGATCAAAAGATTGTAATCTTGTGATCCTGATGCAAGTGTTGGAGAAATCTTTTGGAAAAGTTCTCCGAATCCACCTTCAATGAAAGTAATATCGTTAACTGTGTAACCATATTTTTCTTTTGCGTAGGCTTGGAAGTCTGGCCATAGTGTTGCTGGCGCAGAGCTTGGTGGCCATCCGGCAACGCGTGAATATGCAAAGTCAAGAGTTTTTCCTTGCATGTTTTCTGCGTTACTTCCGTACAACGGTGAATCTGCTGAAGGGGCTGCGCCGCCTTCTGCGTCTCCGCCACTGCTGCAAGCTGCCAACAGACCTGCTGCTGGGATTGCAACGCCTGCCGCGGCGCCAGCCTTGATAAGGCGACGACGGTCAAGCTTCATTTTTGTCTCTTCTGACAAGTGAGCTCCTTCTCAAAAAAGATCGACCCAAGACGGGCCGGTCTTAGGGATAATCATGGGATATAGGTCACTATTCCGTCAAGGCAAAAGGACATTTCTTCGTAACAATTAGGTAACGCTATTCTGAAGGTCCCCTGAGGGAAATTCCCCTCTTCGTTAGAGCAAGTTAGAACTGAGGCAGAAGTGACTAAATACCGAATTGTCGTAGGTTCTGATTTTGCCGGCTTTGAGCTCAAAGAACTTCTCAAGAAATACCTGCAACAAGATCCCCGAGTCTCTGAAGTAATCGAGATGGGTGTTAATTCATTGGATGACAAAACAGATTATCCAAATATTGGTTTTGCACTAGGAGAAAAAATAACTTCTGGAAATGCAGATCGTGGTTTATTAGTTTGTGGCACTGGAATTGGTATGGCAATTTCTGCAAACAAAGTTCCAGGAATAAGAGCAACAACAGTTCATGATCCTTATTCTTTAGAAAGAGCAGTGTTAAGTAATAACTGTCAAGTAATAACAATGGGTGCTCGCGTTATTGCACCAGAATTAGCATTGAGTTTAATCAAGCCTTGGCTTGATTATGTTTTTGATGAACAAGGGCCAAGTGCACCAAAGGTTAAACAAATTATTGAATTAGAAAAAGGAGCGAAAAAATAATGAGCAAAGGAACAATTGCATTTCCTATCGCTGATGGTGTTGAGGATTTGGAATATCACGTAACCAGAATGCGTTTAGAAGAAGATGGTTTTAAAGTTGTTAGTGCTGGTTTAGATAAAAAACAAATCATTGGTAAAAACGGTTTGAAAATTGATATTGATGTTTTGATTTCTGATCTGAAAGCAAATGATTTAAAAGGTTTAGTTCTAGCGGGTGGTTGGGCTCCTGACAAGTTAAGAAGATACGACAGTGTGATTAATTTAATTAAAGAAATTAATTCTCAAAATAAAGTGATTGGAATTATTTGTCATGGTGGTTCCCTGGCAGTTTCTGCTGACATTCTGAAAGGAAAAAAAGCAACAGGATCTTTAGGAATTAAAGACGATCTTGTTAATGCTGGAGCTACTTGGGTTGATGAAGCAGCTTTTAGTGAAGGCAATCTTGTGTGGGGTCGAGTAGTTGCTGACATTCCTGACTTTTGTCGTGAAATGGTTAAGACTTTAAACAAGTAATTGTCCCGGTTTAATTCGGACATAAGTTCAGCAGTTTTGCTCTATATATATAGATAGAAATACATGCATATATATAGTGCGATTTCCTCATAAAAGCATCACTTGACCTATCAAGGATTTTAAGAGTAAAGTCCCATTCTGTATACAACCTTGAATACTAAACTGACGAGGATGAGCAGATAACCAATGGCATTAACTCATAACGAAACAAGATCAAATTATTTAATCAATCAAATCGCAAGAGAACTGGGCGCAATTGTTGGCCATGACCAAGTAACTACAGATAAAGCAAAAAGAATTGAACAAGCCAGTGACTGGTCTTGGATGAGTAAGTATTTGTTATCCAAGAATGAAGAATTACCAATTGCAGATTTAGTGGTTTCACCTAAATCAACTGAAGAAGTTTCTAAAGTTGTAGCAATTGCAAATGAATACCGCATGCCAATTATTCCACGCGGTGGAGGTTCAGGAACACAATCAGGAACCTTTGCTCTTTATGGTGGCATCGCACTTGATTTAAAAAGATTAAACAAAGTAATTGATATTGATGAAAACTCAATGATCGTTACTGTTGAAGCAGGCCTTGATGGATCTGAATTAGAAAAAGTATTAAATGCTAAAGGTTTAACAATGCCTCACTACCCAGGTTCACATTTCTTTGGTGCAACTATTGGTGGATCTTTAGCTGCTAGAGGCTCTGGTGTGGTTTCAACAAAGTATGGCAAAGCAGAAGATTTAGTTTTACAAATTGAAGCAGTAATGGCAAACGGAACTGTAATTGATACATTGCCTGTACCAAGTCATGCATCAGGTCCAGGAATTATTCAAACTCTGGTTGGTTCTGAAGGAACACTTGGTGTAATAACTAAAGCTGCAATGAGATTAGAACACTTACCTGAATCAAGAGTTTTCTTGTCTTATGGATTCAAAGATGTAAACACAGGTATTGAAGCTGCTCGATTAATTATGACTAAGAGATGGAAGCCAGCAGTGATCAGACTTTATGACGAAGCTGATACTAAAAAACTTTCAGAATTCTTAAACCTTGGTGTGCAAGGTGTTCTTATGGTCATCATGTGTGATGGTGCTAAATCATTAACTGATTTGGAATCAAAAGAAATAGATTTGCTTTGCACTGGTGTGGGCGGTAAACCACACGGACCGCAAGTTGGTCAAAACTGGTGGGACGGGAAATATGAGCCATTTAAACATGGCAATATTCCTGCCCCACCAATGATTTATGGCACCACAGATACTTGTGCCAGATTCAATGATCTGCCAGCAATCTACAAAGCTAAAAAGGAAGTGGTGGAGAAGCAGTTTGCTCACCACAAAGCTCGATACACCGCACACTTTTCTCATTGGTTCCCGTGGGGCGGCATGATTTATGACCGCTTCTATGTAGATAACCCTCCAACAGATATTGACGAAGCAATGAAATTGCACGACGATTTGTGGAACGCAGCAATTGATGCGTCTTTGAAAAACGGTGGAACCTTAAACGAGCACCACGGTGTTGGTTTGAAACTCGGTCGTTTTATGAAGACACAACACGGCTCATCATGGGAATTCATGTTGGGTCTTAAAAAAGCGTGGGATCCAAATGGCATCATGAACCCAGGAAAACTTGGGTTTGGTCCTCCGGGTTCTGCGTAAGAAAACAAACAAGGTTTAGTAACTAAGAACTTAGTTACTAGAAGGGAAAAGCAATGCATTTATCTATGCATAACTGGATGCGTGCCGAGCCGTTGGAAACAACCATCGCCCGACTAGCTAAATACGGTTACAAGAGTATTGAAATCAGTGGAGAGCCAGAGAAATATCCATCTGCCGATACTCGCGATTTATTAAAGAAATACAACCTAAAGTGTTGGGGTTCTGTAACTCTGATGTTAGGTGAAAGAAATCTTGTTGCTAAAGATGAAAAGAAAAGAGCAATGAGTGTTAAGTATGTAAAAGATTGCATCACTATGGTTAAAGAACTTGATGGAACAGAAATGACCATCGTTCCTGCAACCGTAGGAAAAATTACTCCAGATGCAACTCCAGATGAAGAATGGAGTTGGGCAGTTGCAGGAATGAAAGAAATTTATGCTCATTCCCAAGCTGCTGGTGTGAAATTAGCAATCGAACCATTAAACCGATTCGAGACTTATTTCATTACCCGTTGCGAACAAGCACTTGCTTTAGCTGAAGCAACTGGACCAGATTGTGGAGTTTGTCTAGACGCATTCCACATCAACATCGAAGAAGAAGATCTATACGCAGCAATTCGTTTAGCTGGCAAGAAACTAAACGACTTCCACGTTGCAGATAACAACCGTATGCCAGCAGGACACGGTGATTATGACTGGAAGAAAGTTGTAGCCACTTTGAAAGAAATTGGTTATGACGGTGCGTTAACTGCAGAGTTCGTAGCTCCAGTTGATAGAACTCCAGTTAATAAGTTCCCAAATGCTTTGGATATGAATCCACCAGGAATCGATCCAGATCAATTGAAGTTCATCATTGACCACGGTTCATCAATTCTTACCGAAGAATTCTATGACTGGTTGGTTAAAGAGAACGCAGATACATTACTACCTCTTATTTAATTAACTAAATAAGAAAAACATTAACAACTTCGGGAGTCCTTGGTGAAAGAGTTAGTCCTAGTAATAGGAACCCTTGACACCAAAGGCCCCGAAGTTGCTTATGTTAGAGACAAATTAAAAGAGTTTGGACTAAATCCCTACGTCATTGATGTAGGAATATTGGGTGAACCAATCGGTATCACTCCAGATTTTTCTAAAGCAGAACTTGCCCAATACGGTGGCACCACAATTGAGAAAGTACAAAACGCAGGCTCTCGCGGAGCTGCTGTTGAATTAATGCGCGAATTTGTTGTGAAAAAAGTTACTGAGATGGTTGCTAACAAGGAAGTAATTGGCGCAATTGGATTAGGTGGTGCCGAAGGTGGCGTAATGACAGCTGCAGCATTAATGGCTTTACCAATTGGTGCACCAAAAATTGTTATCTCTCCTATTGCCTCTGGCAAACATGAATTTGCACCTCTGGTCGGAACAACAGACATGATGACAATGCATTCCATTGTTGACATCTTGGGCTTAAACGATATTTCTAAAACTATTTTTGATAATGCTGCTGCTGCAGTATTTGGCATGATACAAAAGGGTCATCAATTAACAAAACCAAAACCAGGAACAAAAGCTGTTGCTGTGACAATGCTTGGTAACACCAATACTGCAATTACTGCAATGCAACCGTTAATGAAAGAAGCAGGATATGAATTAGTAGTTTTTCACGCCAACGGAGTTGGTGGACCTGCGATGGAAGAATTAGCAGAAGCTGGACAGTTTGTAGGAATTATTGATTTCACACCTAATGAAATGGCAGCAAATTTAGTTGGTGGCATTCATGTTGCTAATGAAAACAGATTAAAAGTTGCTGGACGATTGGGTTTGCCTCAAGTGGTAGTTCCAGGTTGTGTTGACTTTGTGGTTTTTCATGCCAATACCGTTCCTGAAAACTTAAAAGATCGCCCACTTTATAACCACAATCCTGAATATTGGTTAGTAAGACTAAATGGCGATGAGATGGAAAAGTTAGGTAAAAAGTTTGCTGATTCTTTGAATGATTCAAAGAGTGCAGTGAAAGTAGCAATACCTGGTCAAGGACTATCAATTCCAAATAAACCAGGTGGTGTTTTCTTTGATCCAGCAGCAGATAAAAGATTCATGGATCAGATGCAAAACAACTTGAAAGATGACATTGAGGTAACAAGCTTCGATATGCACGTCAACGATGCTGAGTTTGGGAAGGCAGTCGGTAAACTTTTTATCGACATGATGAATAAGGAGAGCAAATAAATGGCAAAACATCCAATCAGAAAGTTTCAACGCCTAACCACAGGTGATGATGCTTTCAGAGCAAAATTTCGCTCTTGGGACATGACCGAATTATCTTATGTGGATATTCGCGAATACTTAAAAGATAAAGACACAGTGTTAGTGCCAATGGCATCCACTGAACAACATGGTCCTCATTTGCCGTTATATACAGACACCATTACTGCAATTGAAGTTGCGCAAAGAGTTTCTGAAGCAATTGGTGTATTTCACACTCCACCAATTTGGACAGGTTATTCACCACAACACATGCATTTGCCAGGTGAAGGTCGCGGCACAATCACAATTAAAGCTTCTACATTAAATGCTTTGATGTATGACGTTGCTAGATCTTTAATTCATCATGGTTTTAACCGAATCATTTTCATTAACGGTCATGGATCAAACACCAAAGTTGTAGATCCAGTGTTAAGAAAATTACGTTACGAAACTGGAGCATTAATTGGTTTTGTGCGTCCATACATGGAACGCTACGTCGGAGTTCTAGAAGGATTAATGGAAAACCCACCAGAAGAAACACCAGGTTGGCATTCATCTGAATTAGAAACTTCCCAAGACATGGCATATGACCCAGACTTAGTAAGAATGGAAAGGGCTTATCCAGAAATGGCACACATTCCAAGTTTCTTACCAAAGAGCTTCCAGAAAAAAATGATGGAATGCCAGATGTGGAATTCGAAGGTTACCAATACTTCACCTTCCCAATGGATCATCATGAATTTGTGGAATCAGGAACTATTGGAAATCCAATGAGAGCAACCATGGAAAAGGGCGAAGAAGCATTTCGTCGTTTATCAGAACACACAGCTAAAGCTGTGTTGGAATTAACAAAGGTTCCTGTAACTGTTAAAAACAGAGAATTTGTTGATCGCGTTTAATTGTGGTTACTAAATCTAAATCGTCACAGGATTCATTACTTTTTACTGGGGCCTACGACTATTTAGTTAATGCCATAACGACATTCAAGATTCCGCCAAATTCACCAATTAGTGAAAACAAATTGGCGGAAACTCTTGGAATTTCTCGAACTCCTATCAGGCAAGCATTGCAAAGACTAGAAGCTGAAGGGTTAATCACTAAAAGTGATTCATCTCGTTTTACAGTTTCTTTAGTTACCCCTAAAGAAGTTGAAGAAACCTGTGATTTATTACAAATCATCGACACGTTTCTTTTCATTCAAGCGGCAAAGAAAATGACTAAAGAGCATCGCGAAGAACTACTCGAATGTGCTCAAGAGATGATAATTGAAGCAAAAAGTGATGATCGTGATAGTTGGAGCAAAGCAGATACGAAATTTCATGATCTCATTTTTAAAGCAGCAGATACTCAACTAATGGCAAACATTGCTCTGATTCACAGAAGAAAAATTCAACGATTCTGGACTCGCTCAGCTCAATATGAAAGCAGATTAGAAGTTTGTTCTAAAGAGCATGAAGTTTTAGCTATAGCAATTGCAAATCAAAAAATAGAACTTATTGAGCCAGCAGTTGCAGAACACATTAACCATATGAGAACCAGTATTCTTAAAATAATTGGTTCAACAGCCTCAATGCTTGGTTAACTTATAAACAAATTCCCGCGGCATCGCGGCAACTGAAATTAAAACTAGTTTTGCTTTCATCTAATTCAGCAATTCCAGTTATTTCAATTGTTGGCGCAGCATCAAAACTTGTTTCTGAATCTCTATCTAGATAAACAACTTCAAATTTGCCACCTACAAAAGAAATGCCTTTTATGTCAATGCGATCGCCTAAGAAGGTTGTGTTTTCAATAATTGGGGCTGGTCCTGAAGTAAGAATTCCTAGATAATAGAAAGTTCCTGAACCTCCCGCATCATTAATCAAAACTACTGCGGTGTCATCGGTTCCATCTTGGTTGATATCCCCTGATGATTTAAATTCAAGAAGTTTAAATGCGTTATTGGTTTCTGAATCTTCAATTGGTTGCTCTAAAGCGCCATTAACAAGAGTGTAAACAATTCCATCAATATAGAAGCCAGCATTAGCTGGATCTGCAGGATTTTGAATTACTACTGGAACATCACTTGTTGCCTCTGGTGCTGCATCAGTTGAACCGCCACCACAAGCTGTTAAGAAAAGGGCTGCAACACTCAATATCGCTAATTTTGTTTTCATAACAAGAATAGTATCGGTGATTCACATAGAATCCAAACATGTTCAAAAGAAAAGTCAAAGCAAAAGAATATTCATCAATTACAATTGCTGGACTTGAAATTGTGACCAATTCCATAATGATGCCTACATCTAGTTATGAAGATTCATTATTACCTGAATTATGGGAAGAATTTTGGTCAATATTTCCAAAATTAGGAGTCAGATCAACTGGAACGTGCTTTGGAGTCGCCATTCCTTTAGATCAAAATGCAGAACCGGGCAAAATTAAATATTTAGCAGGTGTTGAATTCAAACGAGGAGTTCCTCCTGGATTAGAGTTTAAAACTGTAGTTGTTCCTGCTGGAAAATACGTGAGATATACCCATAAGGGATCTATGGATAATTTAAAAGAAAGCTATATAGACGCCTACACAAATTGGTTTCCCAATACTCAAATGGAAATGAGAAATGCTCCTCATTTAGAACTTTATGATGAAAGATTTGACCCAACTAGTAATAAATGTGAAATGGATATTTTAATACCAGTTAAATAAAGAATCCCAGCAAATAAATGCTGGGATTCTTTAAATTTGTTTTCTTATCCTTTTTTTACTCCATCAGCAAAGCCTTTAAGCACAACTGCCAGTGAAGTTGCCCCTGCATCTTGATGACCTTTAGCGCGATCACCTAAACGAGAAGCTCTACCTTTTAGAGCTACAAGATTTCTAGTGTCCTTGGCTGCTTTTAATGCACGCTCTGCTGTTGAAAGCAATGCTGCATCTAAGTTGCCACCTTTGGTTGATAAAGCTTGAATGTGATCAACTGCTGGAAAGAATGCATCCAATAAAGTTTTGTCACCCAATTGGGCTTTTCCTAATTTTTGAATGGCATCTGCCATTGCACGATAAACAGTTGCCCAATCACCAATTTCATTCAAGGTTTGTTTTCCCTTAACTGCATCTGCAGCTGCGGCAAATGCTGCTTCATAAAGAGGCCCAATAGTTGCTCCTACTTCATCTGCATATGCATCTGCTGCTGATTGGAAAGCTTCACTTGGTGTGCAATTGGATGGTAAATCTTTAGC
>JAPLAV010000022.1 GCA_026393095.1 Actinomycetota bacterium
TGATTTACCACCAGGAACAGGTGATGTTGCAATTAGTGTTGCTCAACTTGTTCCTAAATCAGAAATAATTGTTGTGACAACTCCACAAATTAGTGCTGCTGAAGTTTCCGTTAGAGCAGGAACATTAGCTAAACAAACTCATCAAATAGTTGTGGGTGTAATTGAAAACATGACTGGGGTTCCTTGTCCTCACTGTGGTGAAGTTATGGAACTTTTCGGCAAAGGTGGCGGTGACACTGTTGCAAAAGCTATTAGTGATGAATTAGGAACGGATGTAAAAGTATTGGCTCGTGTGCCATTTGATGTGCGTCTTCGTGAGGGTGGAGATAGTGGGATGCCATTAGTAATTTCTGATCCAGAATCACCTGCTGCTGTTGAAATTATCAATATGGCTAAATCTTTATTAACAAATCCAAAAGGTTTAGTTGGTAAAAACTTAGGGCTATTGACGAACTAGCCTTCTTCTCTACTACCTAACACAACTGAAACTTCTCTTTCATTTCCAGCAGAGTTTTTCACCATTAAAACAATTGTGTCGCCCGGATTATTTCTTCTGATGGCAACGATCAATTCAGTTGAATCTTCAACAACTTCGCCATTAATTTTTGTGACAATATCTCCAACTTTCAAATCTGTTGAGGCAGCTGGACCATCTGCTACTACTTCAGCAATTTTGGCACCCACTCCGTCATAAGTTGAATCAATACTTATTCCTGCAATTGGGGTAGTTGATTTACCAGATTCAATAATTTCGGAAATAACTCTTTGTGCTTGATTAATTGGAATAGCAAAACCTAAACCAATACTTCCACTTTGAGTGCCATTTCCTAATGTGGCAATTGCAGAATTAACACCAATTACTTGTCCTTGACCATTTACTAATGGTCCACCAGAATTTCCTGGATTAATTGCAGCATCTGTTTGAATCGCAGAAATAAATGATTGATCATCGGCTCCACCAGCTGTTACTGGTCTATTAATAGCACTGACAATTCCTGAAGTTACTGTTCCAGTTAAACCGAGTGGAGAACCAAAAGCAACAGTTAAGTCTCCAACATTTATTGCACTTGAATCTCCGATGTTAACTGGTTTCAAACCTGTTGCATCAATTTTTAAAACAGCTAGATCATATGAAGCATTTCTGCCAACAAGTTTTGCTTCAAAAGATGTTTTGTCTTCTAAATAGACAGTTAGTTTTCCACCATTAATCGCAGGTGCTGCCACGTGATTATTAGTTACGATGTAACCGTCTTCTCGATAGATAAATCCTGAACCTGTTCCAGAACCTGAACTTCCTTCAGCTTTTATGGAAACCACACTTGGTTTAACATTTTGCACAATTTGAGAAACAGTTTCGGTTGCTGGAGTTATGGCAACTGGCTTACTGGTTTCTGATACTTGAGAAGTTGTGTTAGAAACACCGTTGGAAAAATCTGCTGCTAAATAACCAAGAGCTCCGCCAGCGGTTCCACCAAAAACTAAAGAAATAACTATGACTGCAGATAGAGGAGTGTTCTTACGTTTCTTTTTTCTTTCCCAGGATGGAACTGTTCCAAAACCTGGTGTTGGTGAATTTGAATTTTCAACCATTTTTGTGTTTTAACTTCACTCTCTTTAGGGGATACTTCTTTTCTCTTCTTAGTTTAGTGTTCACCATGCGTTTTGCCTCTCGAGGAAGACAACTGGCGCTTGATCTACGAAAACTCGTAACTGGTCCCAAGAAAACATTAAGATAGTAACCACAGGAAAGGTTTGAAAATATGACACAAGTGCCATCAAGTAGTGAATGGCTTCACTCACAAACCTTTATTCCTGAAGATACTCATCTTTCTAACGCTCGTGAAAAAGCAAATGAACTAGGACTAAACCCAATAGGTCAAGGGGTAGGTGCACTACTTAAATTTTTAGCTTCCACAATTGATGCTTCTAACGTTGTTGAAATTGGAACTGGCACTGGAGTTTCAGGTTTGTGGTTGTTTAGAGGAATGAATAGTGCAGGTGTTTTAACATCGATTGATTCTGATCAAGAAAGACAACGAGCTGCTAAAGAGATATTTTCTGAAGCGGGAATTGCCACAAATAAAATTAGATTAATTGCAGGACGCGCTATTGAAGTTGTTGGCAAGTTAACCGATAACGCTTATGACTTAATGTTTATCAATGGTGACAAATTAGAATTTGAAACCCTTTTTGAACAATCATTAAGACTGCTTCGTCCAGGTGGTTTATTAGTTTTTCATAATGTTTTAGGTGAATCTAATGCTGCAGATAATGAAGCGGTGAGAATTGTAAGTGAAAAAATTAAAGATGATTCAAGATTAGTTTCGGTAATGATTCCAAGTGGATCAGGAATGATTGCGGCTTCTTACAGACCGCATTAAGAAAATTACTTAAGAACTTCCAATTGCACATCTAGTTCTTTAGCTTCTTCAACAGTCATTTCCACAACTAAACGTCCGCCACCTTCAAGAGGTACA
>JAPLAV010000031.1 GCA_026393095.1 Actinomycetota bacterium
AGAAACTTTAGTTGCAAGACACAGTGATGATCGAGTTCTAGTAATTGGTCAATATTTAGATCAATTAGCAGAACTAGGACAACATTTAGGAGCTCCGGTAGTTGATGGTTCTACTCCAATTAAAGAACGTGAAAAACTATTTGAAGCCTTTCGTTCTGGAGATTTAAAAGTTTTAGTTGTAAGTAAAGTTGCAAACTTCTCACTTGATTTACCAGAGGCTGGAGTTGCAATTCAGGTTTCTGGATCTTTTGGTTCCAGACAAGAAGAAGCACAAAGACTAGGTCGAGTCTTAAGACCAAAAGCTGATGGAAGAACCGCACGTTTTTATGCCGTTGTAGCAAGAGACACCGTCGACGCTGATTTTGCTGCACATCGCCAAAGGTTCTTGGCGGAACAAGGATATGCCTACCGCATCATCGACGCTGATGATGTTTTGTCGGGCAATGATCCAAAACCTAATTAAAAATTAGTGTTTTCACAATATTCATTGAAGCAAACCTCATCAAACTAATTTACGAATTAATCATTGATTAGAATCGACTCATGACTTTAAATGGTGGACAGGATTCAGATGCGCTGATGCGCTCTGAGATTCACCAATTAGGAATCCTGCTTGGTCACTCATTGACCAGACAAGAAGGCCCACAGCTTTTTGAGCTTGTTGAAAAAATCAGAACTCTTTCCAAAGACAAACCAAACGAAGTTGCCCAATTACTTGCCCACATCGATTTAGATTCTGCTATCAAACTTGCTAGAGCATTTAGTGTTTATTTCCATTTAGCAAACATCACCGAACAGTTCTTTAGATCTCAAGATCGCGCTAAAGAAAGAACCTTAAATGGAACATGGTTAGCCCAAGTTGCCTCAAGAATTAAAGCTGCTGGAATTAAACAAGAAACAATTGAGGAAGCTTTTCAAAACCTTCATGTCAGACCAGTTTTTACCGCACATCCAACTGAAGCTTCTCGCAGAAGTGTGTTGTTAAAACTAAAAAGAATTGCAGAATTATTAAATGAAAAATACTCAAATTCATCACTAACTACCGTTACAGATGATCAATTCTCCGAACTTATTGATCTTTTATGGCAAACAGATGAACTTCGCTTAGAAAGACCAGAAGTTCTTGATGAAGCAAGAAATGCAATGAACTATTTAGATGATGCTGCCACTGGAGCATTACCAGAAGTGTTACAAGAATTAAATCGCATTGCTCATGAATTAGGTGTTGGTGAAAAACTAAAACCAACGGATACGCCATTAACTTTTGGTTCATGGATTGGTGGAGATAGAGATGGAAATCCATTTGTAACTCCTGAAGTGACAACAAATGTGTTAACACTTCAAAGAGGACATGCCATTAGAGATTTGCAATCTATTTTGAAACATTTGGGAGAAGATTTATCAATCTCTGATCGAATCTCACCTGCTGATGATCAACTTTGGGAATCTGTAGAAAAAGATATGACAGTCTTAACAGAATTAGATTCCCGTATGAAAAGAATTAATGCTGAAGAACCATATGGATTAAAACTTTCAGCAATAAGTCAGAGATTAGAAAAAACTAGAGTTCGCTTTGCTGCTAAATCAGCACATGTTGCAGGAATTGATTATGCAAG
>JAPLAV010000110.1 GCA_026393095.1 Actinomycetota bacterium
AATTAGCCCTTCAGATATCGGCAGGCGCATAACTGTGCGCCATTTAGCTGGTGCTGATTTAACTGACGTATTGGGTCATTTAGTTTCTTGGGTCGGTGATTGGCCAACCGGGGTAATCGGTGTTCGAAAAAAAGATGATTCGATCCAAGAAATCGTGACGGGAAAAATCTTTGCCGCCAAGGTCATTGAACCAGAAATTGGATCTCTTGATTTAGAACGAGATTCTGAAAGTACTTGGGTTCCAAATGAAACAGAAAATCTGGGCGATTGGGTCTTAAGGTTTTCAGGAAATGAATCTGCTCGTGCTAATTCTTGCCGACTAGATGGCAGACCCCAAGATTCAGTTGATGAATCTTTCAAGAAAATTATTGATTGGTATCGATCAAAAAAAGCTGCCGCAATTGTGCAATCTCCAAAACCTGGAGCCTTTGATCAAGCTTTGGCTAATAACAATTTTCTAGAGGTCGCTCACGCTTTATACATGATTGCTCCAACAATCAAATCTGAAAATAATGACGTGATCATGGAAAAAGAATTAACTCCTAAATGGTTTGAGGCAGTTAAGTCATCTGATGCTAAAGCCCCACGCTTAAGTAAAGAATTATTAGTTAGTGGAAGTTTTGTTAGATTTGCTAGCATTCAAGATAGGGAAAATAAAATTATTGCCACAGGGCGAGTTTCTGCCTCTTCAGATTTAGCAATGGTCACAACAGTTTGGGTTGAAGAAAGTCATCGAGGCACAGGTTTAGCTAAAAAGATTATGAATGCTTTGAGTAATGCTGTTTATGAAATAGGTCATAAGCAAATTGTTTTGCAAGTTCTTAAATCAAATGTGGCAGCAGTAAGCCTGTATGAGTCTTTGGGTTATGAAATTCACCATGATTATGCCTATTACCGCCACACTAAAGCAGAAATTCCTAAAAAAGTTGAGTGCTAATGCAAATTAGTAACTTTCAACTACGCTAAGACTCATGAAGTTATACGACACCAAAAGACGAGAAGTAGTTGAAATAACTCCGTTAGTTCCTGGTGTTTTGAAGATTTATGCCTGTGGGCCAACTGTTTATCGAGATGCACATGTGGGCAATATGCGCACATTTTTACTCACTGACTTAATAAAAAGATTTGCTCAATATCAAGGATTAAATGTTGAATTAATTCAAAACATCACAGATGTTGGCCATATGGCAGATGACACAGGTTTAGGTGGCATTGATGAAGGTCAAGGCGATACCGAAGATCGAGTTTTAGCTCAAGCAAAAACTGAAAGTATTGATGCATTGTCTGTTGCCAGAAAATATGAAGATAATTTTCATAAAGATCTAAAACTTCTTAATATTCAAACAGCCACCAAATATCCAAGGGCTAGTGAATCAATTGAATTAATGATTGAGTTAATTAAACAACTTATTGAAAAAAAGCATGCTTATGTAGGAAAATCTGGCACCGTATTTTTTGATGCTAAATCATTTCCCAGTTATGGACAAATCAGTGGCAACAAACTTGATGAATTACAACCTGGTTATCGCTTTGAAGGAAAATCTGATCCTGACAAAAAATTTCATGCTGACTGGGCATTATGGAAACATGCTGGAGAAAACAGAACTCAATTAACTTGGGAAACTCCTTGGGGACGAGGTTATCCAGGTTGGCATATTGAATGCAGTGCCATGAGTCTTAAATTCTTAGGCAACAAAATTGATATTCATACCGGTGGAATTGATTTGAGATTTCCTCATCATGAAGATGAACGAGCGCAAAGTAACGCTTCCACCAACACCGAAGTAGTTAATCACTGGATTCATGGTGAACATCTTTTGTTTGAAGGCAGAAAAATGAGTAAATCTTCAGGCAATGTTTTGTTAGTTTCTGACGTGTTAGCTAAAGGTTTAGATCCGCTGGCGATTCGATTGTCGTTGTTAGAACACCGTTATAGATCTCAAATGGATTTAACTTGGAATTCAATTAGTGCCTCTCATAAAAATTTGAACCGAATCCGCGAAAGAATGCAAGAGTGGTCAAAAACAAGCGGCAACCCAGATAAAAACTACTTAACCCAATTTGAATTAGCTCTAAATGAAGACTTGGATACTAATAAAGTACTGCAACTTTTGAGGACTCTGGAAAAAGATGAAACTGTTGCAAATGGGGACAAGTATCAAACAGTATTGAAATTTGATGAAGTGCTAGGACTTGATTTAGATCTCGCTCCAGAAACTAAAAAAGAAGTCGTTATTACTCCGGAAATAAAAGAATTGCTCGAAACTAGATTAAAAGCAAGGCTTGAAAAGAATTGGAAACTAAGTGATGAAATTAGAGATAAGTTAATTACTTTAGGAATAGGAATAAAAGATAGCGAAAGTGGTCAGGAAATTATTTCCCTTTAGCTTTGCGGTGCAGGTTGTGGAACTCCACTTGCTGCAGGAACAACTGACGGACTAGCACTTGGTGCCACTTCTCCTTCTTTAAGACAAATCACGTGATCACTTGGTTTATAACTTGTTGTTAGATTTTCACTTTGCACAATTGAATTATTTTTCCAGAATTGTCTAGTCACCACAATTTTAAATCCAGGAGCTGGATCTTGTGCTAAGCAATTTGGATCATAAGAATTAACTGTGTCAATATTATTATTTAAGTTGTAAGGCTCTCCAAATTTAGCAGTAATCCTGTCATACTCTATTGTTCCATACATTGAAATTGTTATGCCATCTCGTGCAGGAATTGCTTTAATTAAAATATTATTTTTTGTGTTGTTTCTAAACTTAAGATCAAGTTTTGGCCAACTAACTGTGGCTTCTAATCCAGGGGTATATCTAGCAATATGTACCGAGTGAGCTCTTTGCTCAATTCTTTCTAATCCTGCATAAAAAGCAGCCGTCCAAGTTGCGGATGTAATAATTGAAACTCCGCCACCTAAACCAAAATCAAATCGGCCGCCTTCGCCAATATAAATTCCTTTTACGTATCCATTCTTTGTTGTTCTTTCTTTGATGGTTTCATTCATCGAATAAATTTCACCTGGTTTAAGAATTTTGCCGTCCATATAGCGAGCAGCTTGGCCAACATTTGTTTCTCGATAAGGCAAATAATCAAAATCTTGTCTGAAAGTACTTAGTTGTTCCTTTATCCCTAAAGCATCCAAACTCTCAGTAGAAATTAGGGGCTTAATTACCGCACTATCTAAATTGACAACTCTGTTGTCTTTCTGTCTAAATACTGGAGATAGAGCAGCATCAAGTTGACCAGGATTAAATTTTATTCCTTCCTGGGCGGGAACAACTACTACTTTGTCTCCAATAAAATCAAATTTGGCATCACTTGCTGTGGTTTGAATATTTGGAATTTGTCGAGATATTTCATTTACTATAACTGTTTCGTCAAATTTTGATTCTAATTTTTCTTTATTTGGAACAAAATTCAAAGCAGTACCAATTACTTCAGGACTAATCTCAATAGATCTTGTTCCAATCTTTAAAGTAATTGGAGAAGCAACCGCTAGATCAGCTAAATTTGAACGAACTTTATTCACATCTTCATTACTTACTGCTGGTGGAATATAAGCAATTACTACTTCTGCTTTTCTACCTTCGTATAACCAAGATTCCCTTAAGCTTTTTTTGGTTTTCTCCCAATCAATTTGTGTTCCGCTTACTGCTTCAGTTGTTACGACCTTGCCACCTTGAGTAGCAAGAGTTGCATTTATTGGATCTTTTGTATTTGCCGTTATAACTTTTGCTAATGCAATTTTAAATGAATTTTCATCAAGACTTATTGTTGGTTTGATTTCCGATGAAAAAATGGATGACTTCAGGAAAGTGAAAACGTTTTTCCTTATTCCGTTTACTGTGGCAGGTAGATCAAGCTCTAAACCAATTTGTTGTGGAGTAACGGTAAATGTTCCTTGTGGAGTTTGGAAATTTATTGGATCATTAACCTTATCTTTTACTGCGATGTTTATTTGTTCATAAACGTTTGGGGAAAGCTTGCTTCCGATTTCATAGCCAAAGAGTTTTGTATTTGGTGGAACAACTGTTATGGACCATATGTAGCAACCTAAAAGAATCAGTGCTACGGCTGTGAGAATCAATTGGCCGATAAATTCACCAATTCGATATTTCCAATCCTTTTTGACCGGTTTGAGTAATTCGAGATTGGAAATTAACTCATCTAAATCCTGGGTGACTAAAGGACTTACTTTGGTTGATCTAGTTTTTGAATTCAGCTTGTGCTTAGGTGCAGCAGGCTTATTTTTCTTAACAGGCGGAGTCTTTTCTTTGTCGCTCAAAAGAGTTTCAGCCCCTAATCAAGTCGGGTTCCACTAAAAACCACGACTGTCCAATATTAGATAAAGGCTAATTGAGCGTAAAAGCCAGAGCAGGCTCTAGTCTCAATCCTTGTTTATCGCTAATCTAAATGTCTAAGCGCTAACGGGGAACGGACAAAATGACTAATAAGAAATCTGAAGAATCAACTGTTGAACAAGAAGTAATCAATGCTGCTTCTGAGTGGGTTGAGGATTCCAACGAACCTTCTAAGAAGGGCAACAAAAGTTGGTTGTCACGTTCCATCGTCGTTTCCTCATCTGGTGCTAGCCGAAGAATTAATGAATTAGAACAACAAGTCAAAGTACTTGCCAAAAGACCAAACGTTTTCGAACTAGATGATGCAGAAATCACTGCCCTTGCTGGTGAAGACGCTGCAACTTTAATTAGAGCTGCTAAGTCCAAAGCTCAATCAGTTTTAGTTGAAGCAGAAAAACTTGCCCAAGGCATTAGAGAAACTTCTGCTGCACAATTAGCTGCAACTAAGGAAGAAAATACAAGATTAATTGAAGCAACAAACTCTGAAAACTCACGATTAAAAGCAGATGCTGAAAAATACGTTAAAGATCTTCGCACTCGCGCAGAATCTGAATATGAAGCATCGGACAAAGAATCAAAAAGAATTGTTGCCACAGCCACTTCTGAAGCAAATTCAATTCTTCAAAATGCAAAATCTGAAGAATTAAGAATTACTAGTGATGCTTCAAAGCGTGCTGAAGAATTAATAGCAAGAACCAGAAACGAAGCACAAACAGAAGCTCGTCGCTTAGTTGATGAGGCTCAAGCTGAACGCAAACGTGTTATCGACAACGTTGAAATTCAAAGAGATTCTGCCACAAAAGTTGCTGCTGAAGCTGCGAAAGTACGCCGCTCTCTTGCATCTGCTTCAACTCAATTGCGTCAAGCATTAGATGATGCTTTAGCCGTTGCAACAGATATTGAACAAAAAACTCAAGCAGTAGCAGACAAAACTCAATCAGTTAAAGACGGAATTTAATTATTTCTTTAGGGGCAATGATGACATTGCCCCTAAAATTATTACTGATCCCAATAAATAAATTTTTGCCAGTAAATTATTAGTTAAAACTAAATCCCCAGCAAGCAACTTGGTACTCATCAAAAGTGCGATACTCAACCAACCAAAGCTATAGGTAATGACAAATATTCTTGAATCAGTGGTAAGTCTTATATATCTAATTGAATAAAGGAATATAAATAAGTAAAGCAAGATTCCCCAAGGAATAGTTATAAATATCTTTGAAGTGGCAGCTTGTAAGAATCCACCAACGATTGAAACCGCAATTCCCAACAAAAGTGAAGCCAAAAGATTAGAGATCTTGGTTTTCACTTAGAGTCCTGCAAAAATATCAGTTTCAAATTCTCCACTTTTTACAACTTCACCTTTTGCAATTCGGAAATATTCCACACCTAAAGCTTCTGGCCCAACAACTTGTGCCATCTGAAAAAACGGACCTGTTTCTTCAACTTGAGTTGCATGACATCGCAATGCAGCTAATTTTTTATCAACTAAATCAAAACCTTCAATTCTGGTAGTGACATATTTATCATCAACAGCAAATGGAACTTCATCAATTGAATCAACGCCAAAGAATTTAGAACCTGAACTAGCTAATGCATCAATTCCTTTTTGAATTTGAGATTTAGGAATACAGGTCCAATATATTTTGCTAATTTCCCAAGCTTGTCCTAGTTCTGGTTTATAACTTGATACTTTTGCCAAATCACTTGCGTAATGAGTTATGCGATGTGCGTTTATGTGATCTGGATGTCCATAACCACCAAAGTCATCATAAGTAATAACTACTTGTGGTTTGGTTTCTCTTATTATTTTAACTAATTCATCAGCCGAAACTTGTAAATCTGTTTGCCAGAATGAATCTTTTCTTTCATTTGGTGGTGTACCTATCATTCCTGAATCTCTAAATTTTCCTGCTCCACCTAAAAATCTGTGATCTGTGACTCCAAGTGCTTTCATGGCATTTGCTAATTCAATTTGACGATGTGGACCAAGTTTGTCTTCCTTGTTACTGGCAAGGTGTGCAAGTTCTGGAACTAAAACTTCACCTTCTTCCCCACTTGTACAGGTCACCAAAGTTACTTTTGCCCCAGCTTTTATGTATTTAGCCATGGTGATTCCAGTACCAATGGTTTCATCATCTGGATGAGCGTGAACTAATAAAAGACGGTGACTCGACATAACTGAAAGAATACGCGACAAGCAGAATATGTGTGTGAGTAGATGGCCTAACTTTCCAAAACAATATGCGCAAACTAGAAGATTTACTTCTGGTCGCGCTAGAAGTTTTGTTTTAAGTCCAGAAAACAATTTAGTCTTTTTTGTCAGAGCAATTTCAAAAACTGATTTGCGCCTGGCCCTTTACTGTCTTGATGCGATTTCCGGTAAAGAATCATTACTTATTAGTCCTCAAGATTTAAAGATTAAAGACGAAGAATTCTTACCTGCCCAAGAAAAAGCTCGTCGCGAAAGATTAAGAGAATCTGGTTCTGGAATCACTACTTTTAGTATCGATAAAAGTGGTGAAAATCTCTGCTTTGCTTTAAATGGTGAGCTTTGGTATTTCCAAATAAGTTCTAAAAAGATTTTGAATCTAGAAATCCCAGGAGCAATTATTGATCCCAGATTTTCACCCAATGGCAAATTCATAGCAGGGGTAATAAATGGAGGTCTTTATCTTTATTCTGTTGCTGAAAATTCAGGAAAAACTCTCATGGCAAGTGAAAATGAGAATGTCACCTATGGGTTAGTTGATTTCACTGCAGCAGAGGAACTTAATAGATATAGAGGATTTTGGTGGAGTCCTGAATCAACAAGTTTAGTTGTGGAAAGAGTTGATGAAAGTGAAGTTGCGCTAGTTAATTTAGCTGATCCAACAGATCCTAAAGCAGAAGTTAGAACTAATCGCTATCCATTTGCTGGAACAAAAAATCCAAGTTGTGAATTTTATGTAATCGATCTTATGGGGAACAAAAATAAGTTAGATATAGATAGTCAAGAATTTGAATATGTAACAGAAGTTGATTTCTATTCAGATAATTTGGTGCAATTGACTTTACTCACCCGTGATCAAAAGAATATGGTTCTAAAGGAATTCAACTTAAGTAGCAATACCAATAAAGATTTATGGGCTAAAAATCACAAGGCATGGGTAGAAGTAACATCCGGTGCTCCTCGTATTTTTGAGAATCACTTGATCACTTTAGAAGGTAAAGATAATAGACAACTTTTTGTTGACTCTTTAGCCATAACAGATTCATCTTTTGATGTTCGGGCAATTCTGACCATTGATAAACAAGGATTCTTGCTTCAGATTAGTAAAAGTCAAAGTACTTCTGGGCTCATTTCTGTTGATTGGAAAGGTCAAATTGCCCCAGTTGGTCCCCAAGATGCTTTCGTTTCAGGGGCAAAGAAAGAACATTTAACTTTGATTGTTGAAGCAAATGAAACTAGTTGGGCCAGGAAAGTAACAGTAATTAATGGAAACCAAAAATTTGAGATTAAAGATGAACAAGAATTCCCTGAATTTAATCCACGAATCGAATACTTCGAAGCTGGAAGAAATAAAATATCAACCTCAGTAGTTTTTCCAACTTGGTTAAAAGATGAGAAACATCTTCCAGTAATTGTTGCTCCCTATGGTGGTCCTCATTTTGCAAGTTGTATGAAAAATGCTGCCACTTACGCAAGTGAACAATGGTTAGCTGATCAAGGATTTATTGTCATCGTTGCTGAAAATAGAGGAACGCCAGGACGAGGACAAAATTGGGAATATGAAATTTATGAAAACTGGTCTGAAAAAATACTAGAAGATCAAATAACTGTTCTTGATGAAACAGATAAAAAATATCCAGGTTTGCTTGATCTAAATAATGTGGGAATTACTGGCTGGTCTTTTGGTGGTTACTTTGCTGCATTAGCAGTTCTTGATGCACCAGAAAGATTTCATGCAGCAATTGCAGGTGCTCCTGTTACAGATTTGCGTTGGTATGACACTGCATATTCTGAGAGATATTTAGGAAATCCAGCAAATGATGAATCTAAATACGAGCAGTTCTCACTTATTAATCGTGCACATAAATTAACAAGACCTTTGTTATTAATTCATGGACTAGCTGATGACAATGTGTTAGCAATGCATACGTTAAAGTTTGCCGCGAAGTTATTATCTGAAGGAAAACTGCATCAATTCATTCCATTGTCTGGGGTGAGTCACATGACTCCACAAGAAATAATCACTGAAAACTTACTTAGAATGCAATTGGATTTCTTTAAAACTAATTTAGTTAGGTAAAGGTGTTGGTCCTGGAAAATGGCAGGCCACTTTGTGATTAGTAGAAATTTGTACTAATGGTGGCTCTGTGGTGGCACAAAGTTCTGTTGCTCTCCAACATCTTGTTCTAAATCGACATCCAGATGGTGGATTAATTGGTGAGGGAACATCTCCTGTTAACAAGATTCTTTGTCTAACTTTTTCAGGATTTGGTTCAGGAACAGCACTCAAAAGTGCAAGAGTGTATGGATGCATTGGTTTGCTATAAAGCTCTTCACTACCTGCTTCTTCCACGATTTTTCCTAAATACATAACTGCCACACGATCAGAAACATGTTTTACAACTGATAAATCATGTGCAATAAAGACATATGACAAATCAAGTTGTTTTTGTAAATCTTGCAGCAAATTCAAAATTTGAGCTTGAATAGAAACATCGAGTGCTGAAACTGGTTCATCAGCAATAATTATTTTTGGCTCTAAAGCTAAAGATCTAGCAATACCAATTCTTTGTCTTTGTCCGCCTGAAAATTCATGTGGATATCTGTTGTAATGCTCAGGATTTAATCCAACTAATTCAAGTAATTCTTGTACTCTTTTCTTTCTACCTTGGGCAGGATTAATGTTTTGTACTACTAAGGGCATGCCCACAATTCGACCAACTGTGTGACGAGGATTTAGCGAAGAATAAGGATCTTGAAAAATCATTTGAATTGTTCTTCTTAGTTTTTGTAATTCTTCGCCCTTAGCACGAGTTACATCAACGCCATTGAGTAAAACCTGTCCATCAGTTGCTGGAAGTAAATGTGTCATTACGCGACCTAGAGTTGATTTTCCACAACCAGATTCGCCCACAATTCCTAAAGTTTCACCACTTTTAATTGATAAAGAAACTCCATCAACTGCGTGAACATAGCCTGCTGGTTTTGAAAAGAAACCTTTTTTTCCAACAGGAAATGTTTTGAAAAGATTTTTAACTTCTAAAGCTTCACTCATTTAAACCACCGGCAATTCATCTTTGTTCATGCGCTCAATATCAGTTTTACTTAAATGACAAGCCGTTAATCCGCTTCCTATTTCATGTAATTCTGGTTTTTGCACTAAGCACTTATCCCCTGCCCATTGTTTGTAAGAACAACGTGGATTAAAAGCACAACCTTGAGGAATATTCAATAATGAAGGAGGAGTACCAGGGATTGTTGCCAATTTTTCTCTGATTGCAGAATCTAAACTTCGTACTGCATTTAATAATCCTTTTGTGTAAGGATGAATTGGGGCACTAAATATCGCCTTTATGTCACTTACCTCAACGGCTCTGCCTGCATACATAACTAATACTCGATCAACCATTTCAGCAACTACTCCTAAATCGTGAGTTATCAAAATGATTGAAGTGTTACTGGTTTTTTGTAAATCTCGCATTAAATCCAGAATTTGAGCCTGCACTGTCACATCAAGAGCGGTGGTTGGTTCATCTGCAATAAGAATTTTTGGATCATTAATTAAAGCAATTGCAATAACAACTCTTTGTCTCATTCCCCCAGAAAATTCATGAGGATATGAATCAATTCGTCTTTCGACTTCTGGAATTCCCACTTTCTTCATTACTTCAATTACTTTGTTTCTTACTTCTGATTTAGAAGCATCAGGATGATGAGTTTCGTATGCCTCGCCAATTTGCACACCGATTTTGTAATAAGGGTTAAGAGAAGACAACGGATCTTGAAACACCATGGCAATATCTGATCCGCGCAATTTTCTTACTTCTGAATCTTTTGCCCCTACTATTTCAAAATCATTTAACTTAATAGAACCTGAAAGATTAACATTGCCAGAAGTTAATAAACCCATAATGGCACTTGCGGTAACACTTTTTCCTGAACCTGATTCTCCTACAATTCCTAAAACTTCTCCGGCTTTTATGTTGAAGCTTAAATTATCTACCGCATGAACTTGTCCGTCTGAAGTGTTAAACGAAACACTTAGATTATTTACTTCTAAAATATTTTTACTCATGATTCAAGTCTTACGCGAGGATCAAGGGAAGCATATAAAATATCAACCAAAGCATTTGCCACAACAACAAAGAATGCGGTAATTAAAGTAATACCAACGATAACTGGTAAATCAGAATCAGTAACAGAATTCAAAGCTAGTCTTCCCATGCCTGGTAAACCAAATACTGATTCAGTAATAATTGCGCCACCTAATAAAACTGCGATATCAAGTCCTGCAATAGTGACAATTGGAGTTATCGCACCTCTTAATACGTAGCGAACCAATACTTTTCTTCTAGGTAATCCTTTAGCAATAGCTAAGCGAACATAATCTTCACTCATTGTTTCTAACATGCCATCACGAGTTAAGCGAGTATAAAGAGCAGCTGAAACTATGGCCACTGTAAACCAAGGCAAAACTAAAGCTTGAGCCCATTTAAATGGATTATCTAGAAAATGAGTGTAGGAAGGAAAAGGAAATATTTGTAGCCAGATAATAAAAACATAAATTAACAGCAACCCAATAAAAAATGTAGGCATAGATAAACCAAATATTGCTAATCCGGTACTTACTCGATCTTGAATTTTTCCTTTATTCATGGCAGAAATTACGCCAAGGCCAATTCCCATCGTTAACCAAATAATGGCTGAGCCAATTGTTAATGAGATTGTGGCAGGTAAAGCATTCGTGATCATTTCTGTTACACATTGTCCGCGGTAATAGGAATAGCCAAAACTTGGAGCAGGACAACTAAAGGCTTGTGCTCCTTCACCATAACTTCTACCAGCAAATATGCCTTTCATAAAAGTGAAATATTGATTAATTAAAGGTTGGTCATAACCAAGTCTGATTCTGTTAGCTGCAATTTTTTCAGGTGTGCAATGTTGACCGCAACTTAAAGAAGCCGGATCAACTGGCAGAACACTAAAAAGAAGAAAAGTAGCGATTGAAACAATCGCTAAAAGAAAAATCATAAAAGCTAAACGACGTACAACAAATCTTGCCATCATTTAACCTTTCTTTAGAAAAATGGGAGCCACGAAGATGTGGCTCCCATAATTTTTTTACTATTGAATTACGTAGAGAGCGTCGTAATCATGGGATCCGAATGGATACCACAAATAACCGCCGCCAATATTTCCTCCGCGGAATTCTTGTGAACGACCGAAGAAGGTTGGGATAGCCCAAACTTGATCGAGTGCATATTGATTTGCTTTCTTCCAGATTGCAGCTTGTGCAGCTCTGTCAGTTTGAGCAAGTGCATCGTCCATCAATGCTTTGTAAGCTGCATATGCAGGATCCTTTTTGTTTTGTGAGATGTTAAAACCACCTTCACCAAAAAGTTCTGGCAATACAGTTGAAGAGTTCAACCAGTCAGCAGCCCAACCACCGCGACTGATGTCGCCTTGGAGTGCTTCATCCATCACAACTGAGTAGTACTTACCTGGCTCAATTGGATTTGGCTTTAGAACGATTCCTGCTTTTTTCATCGATTCAATCCACACTGCAGCATTTTTTGCCCAGGTTGGAGTGTCAGGATGATCGTAAACAAGACCTTCGCCAGTTGCTTTTGCATAAACATCTGGACAAGCTGTTTTTGCTTGTTCCAATAATGCTTTTGCTGCATCAGGATTTCCAGTTGGTTGAACACCATCTAGAACTTTGTTAGGTGCGTAATCTGCTGCAATTGTTGGAGAAATGAATCCGTCTGCAAAATCTCCAGCAAATTCACCACCAGCAACTTGACGCACAGCTTCGCGATCAAGTGCAACAAGTAATGCTTGTCTAACTGGTAAGCAATTTAATTTTTTCACATTGATTGCTGCATAAAGTGCGTATGGATCAGTTTCGTTTACGCGACGATTCTTAAATTGATCGTCACCAAACACTGTTGGCAAGTTTTCAGGTTGGATGCCATCCATTGAAACTAAGAAAGCATCTTCACCAGAAGAAGCAATTATTCGAGAATCGATAACTGCTTGATCTTGCGCAAAGTTAACCACGACTTTGTCTGGATATGCGTGGCGAACAGGATCTGAATCAGGATTCCAGTTTTCGTTACGAACCAATGTCATTGATTGAGCTTTTACATATGACTCAATCTTGTATGGGCCGTTTGAGACAACTGCATCATCGTATTTTTCACCAGTGTCTTTAGCTTTTGGTACTGGTGCAAATGCAAGCAATGTCACTGTGTAGTTAAAGTCTGCAACAACTTTATTTAACTTGAAAGTGATTGTTTTGCCATCGCAAGAAACTGCGTTGTCATACAATGCTTGTTGTTCTGCAGTTGCTTTGTATGGACCTGGGTAATTGCTTCCTTCATCTCCTGCTGGGATATCCAAATATGAAATTGCATATGTTGGACCATCAACAATGATGTCTGTTGCAAATACTCGTGAAACTCCATAAGCAACGTCTTGGCAAGTTACTTCGCTTCCATCTTCCCAAGTTAAACCGTCACGAAGTGTGAAAGACCAAGTCTTTCCACCATCAGTGGCAGTTCCGGTATCTGTTGCCATATCAGCGACAACTTCTGCGCCAGCTGTACCTTCAGCGTGAGCATAAGAAGTCAACGTACGGTTTACATAACTTCCAAAGAACGCAAGATCTTGTCCTGTGTAGTTACGTTGTGGATCTACGTGGTTGAACTGTTCAGCAATTGTTAAATAGGTAATGGTTCCACCTTTTGCAGGTGTACCAGATCCATCTGCTGAAGTTCCGCCGCCGCCACATGCTGACAACAGCAATGTAGAAGCTGCAACCACAACACCAAATTTGGTGCGTGAATTTAACTTCATTTACTCTCCCTAATGTCATAACTCTTTGTCATGACAATTTGTTAATAAATATCTTTCAGATACTTATTAACTTCTGTTTAGTCCTGCAGGGTCTAAACAGAAACCTTTTTATACTTTCTGTGCTCTTTCTCCCTTTGGATCAAGAGCATCTCTTAAACCATCTCCTACGAGATTGAATGCTAAGACTAATAGAAACAGTGCAGTTCCGGGAATAAATAAATAAGCAGGATCTGATCTGAAATATCTAACAGAGTCAGCGAGCATGCCACCCCATGAAGCAGTTGGAGCAACAACACCTAAACCAAGGAAGGAAAAGGTGGCTTCAATTGCAATATAGCCAGGAACCGTTAATGAAGCATAAACAATTATTGGTGCCCAAAGATTAGGTAAAATTTCTTTAAAAATCATGTAACTAGTTTTAGCACCACTTGCTTGTGCAGCTGCTACGAATTCTCTTTCTCTTAAACTTAAAGCTTGTCCTCTCATTATTCGAGCAATATAGGTCCAACCAAATAGTGACAAAATTAAAATAATATAGGTCATTCGTGCAGGATTTCCTTCCGGAAAACCCATCGCAACCAATCTTGGTTGCATAACAGGAGCAAGTGAAATAATTAATAACAAACTTGGAAATGCAAGTAATAAATCAATTGTTCTACCAATAATTCCATCAACAATTCCTCGTTTATAACCTGCCCAAATACCTAGTACAACCCCAATTAAAGTAGTAATAAAAGTTGCAATTAAAGCAACAATCAAAGAAACTCTGGTGCCATAAATTAATCTGGCCAAAATATCTCGACCAGTTCCTGGCTCTACTCCTAATGGATGAGCTCTGCTCATTCCCCCAAATGGTGCATTGGGTAAGCCAACTGAATCAATTGTGGTTTTATTTAAAGAATAAGGATCAATATTTAATAGTGCACAAACCCAAGGTGCAAGTAGAGCCAAAATTACGATGATTAAGGAAAAAACTAAAGCAACAATTGCTACTTTGTCTTTTCTAAATCGAATCCAGGCAAGTTGAGCTGGTGATTTTCCTTCGATAACCAAGGAGGTATCAAGAGACATTTTCTCTCTCCCCTTTCACGCAAAAGACAATAGTCAAAACCTAGACCTAGGTCCAGATTTTGACTAATTTGCTTTAGCTATTTGTTCTTTCCACGAGCACGATTTCGCTCGCCTGCATTCAAAATGACCTTTCGAATGCGCACAGTTCCAGGGGTTACTTCAGCACATTCATCTTCTCTTAAAAATTCCAGTGCTTGTTCAAGGGAAAGATTTCGAGCAGGAACTAAATGAACTGTGTCATCAGAACCAGAAGCTCTCATGTTGGTTAATTTCTTTTCCTTGGTGATGTTGACATCCATGTCATCAGCACGAGAGTTTTCACCAATAATCATGCCTTCATAAACTTCAACACCGGGACCAATAAATAGTGCACCGCGTTCTTGCACAGAAAATGCTGCGTATGCAGTTGCTGCTCCTGCTCTATCTGCAACTAATGATCCGTTTGCTCTGGTTTTAACTTCACCATGCCATGGTTCATAACGATCAAAGACGTGATGCATTAAACCGGTTCCACGAGTTTCAGTTAAGAATTCAGTTCTAAAACCAATGAGTCCTCGAGCTGGAACTAAATATTCCATGCGCACCCAACCACTGCCGTGGTTAGTCATTTGTTCCATGCGACCTTTTCTTAAACCTAACAATTGTGTTACAACTCCTACATAATCTTCAGGAACGTCAATTGTTAATCTTTCAACTGGTTCAGAAAGTTTGCCATCAATAGTTCTTGTAACAACTTGTGGTTTTCCAACAGTTAATTCAAAACCTTCACGGCGCATAATTTCAACTAAAATTGCAAGTTGTAATTCACCTCGACCTTGAACTTCCCAAGTATCTGGGCGATCTGTGTCAAAAACTCTTAAGGAAACGTTACCAATTAGTTCTGCATCAAGTCTGTTTTTTAACAAACGAGCAGTCATCTTGGTTCCTGATTTTCCAGCTAAAGGAGAAGTGTTAGTTCCAATAAACATAGAAATACTTGGCTCATCCACTGTGATAACTGGTAAAGCAATTGGATTATCTGGATCTGCCAATGTTTCACCAATTGTGATTTCTTCAATTCCTGCTACTGCAATTAAGTCTCCAGGTCCTGCTTGATCAACTGGAACTCGTTCTAGAGCTTGGGTAATTAGTAATTCACTAATTTTTACTTTCACTACTTCGCCATTGGTTTTCATCCAGGCAGCTGTTTGGCCTTTTTTGATGTAACCATTTCTTACTCGACAAAGTGCAAGGCGACCAAGATAAGCAGATGCATCAAGGTTTGTAACGTGAGCCTGTAGTGGTGCACCTTCTGTATAAGTTGGTGCTGGAACAGTTTTTAGAATTGTTTCAAACAGAGGACGTAAATTCTCAGAATCTGGAACTGTGCCATCTGCAGGTTTTGTCAAACTTGCTTTACCAGCTCTGGCGGAAGCATAAATAATTGGGAAATCTAAAACATGTGCCATGGAATCATCAGCTAAATCAATAAATAGATCATAGGTTTCATTAACTACTGCTTCAATTCTTGAATCTGAACGATCTGTTTTATTAATTACTAAAATTACAGGTAATCTTTTTTGGAAAGCTTTTCTTAACACAAATCTTGTTTGTGGCAGTGGGCCTTCACTTGCGTCCACCAACAACACAACACCGTCAACCATTTCAAGTCCGCGTTCAACTTCGCCACCAAAATCAGCGTGGCCTGGTGTGTCAATGATGTTGATGATTACGCCATTTGGGGCAAGTTCTGGATCTGTGTAATTAATGGCAGTGTTCTTTGCCAAAATTGTGATGCCTTTTTCTCTTTCTAAATCTGTTGAGTCCATGACTCGTTCGTTCACGTCTTGGTTAGCTCGAAAAGCACCTGACTGCCATAACATCGCATCAACCAAAGTTGTTTTGCCATGATCAACGTGGGCAATAATAGCTAAGTTTCTAATGTCATCTCTTGTTTTAATATTTGTCATTTATCCCTTTAAACGTTGAACCTGAATTCAACTACGTCACCATCTTGCATGACGTAATCTTTTCCTTCCATTCTTACTTTTCCTTTTGACTTTGCTTCTGCCATTGAACCGGCTTCAACTAGATCTTTAAAAGAAACTATTTCTGCTTTAATGAAACCTTTTTGGAAATCAGTGTGAATAACCCCCGCTGCCATAGGTGCGGAGTCTCCCTTATGAATTGTCCAGGCTCTTGCTTCTTTTGGCCCGGCCGTTAAATAAGTCTGTAGTCCAAGTGTGTCAAAGGCAACTCTAGCCAGTCTTGCTAAACCTGATTCACTTTGCCCAACAGATTCCAACAATTCTTTTGCTTCTTTCTCAGACAATTCAGCTAAATCAGTTTCCAATTTTGCATTTACAAATATTGCCTCAGCAGGTTCAACTAATTTTCTCAAAGGAGCCTGAAGTACTTCGTTGCCTAATCCTGATTCATCAACGTTGAAAACATACAAAAATGGTTTAGCTGTTAAAAGAAATAACTCCTTTAATAGTTCCATATCAAGCTTGGCCGCAAAAACTGTTTTTCCTTCATCAAGAAATGTTCTAGCTTTTTTAGCTTCTTCTAAAAGGGCAGTCTTTTCTTTGTTTCCTCGGGCTTCTTTTTCCAAACGAGGAATTGCTTTATCAATTGATTGAATATCAGCAAGGATTAATTCGGTGTTAATTGTTTCAATGTCATCAAGAGGGGAAACTTTTCCATCAACGTGGACTACATCTGGATCAACAAATACTCTAATTACTTGACATATTGCATCTGTTTCACGAATATTTGCTAAAAACTTATTTCCTAAACCTGCTCCTTCAGAAGCACCCTTAACAATTCCTGCAATATCAACAAAAGAAACTGAAGCTGGAAGTATTTCTTTAGATCCAAATATTGTGGCTAGTGTTTTTAATCTTTCATCAGGAACGCCAACAATTCCAATGTTTGGCTCAATGGTGGCAAAAGGGTAATTAGCTGCTAAAACATTGTTTTTGGTGAGTGCATTGAAAAGGGTAGATTTACCAACATTGGGTAAGCCAACGATGCCCACTGACAATGCCATATGCACCATCTTACGGGCGTGGCCAAAATGAAATTGTCAGCCCATTAATACAGACTTATATATATGCAAACTTCGTCGTTAATTCTTGGAATTGTGATTGGTGTTGTCGTTGCTACACCTTTTGCTTGGTTTATCGGTCGTCAAAGATCAGTGCTTTTAAGTGGCAAAGTTCAGTCCTTGGAAGAAAGAAATAGTGCACTCGAAAAAGCATCTTTAGCTACTTCCACCATTGATCAAATGCTCAAACCGGTGCAAGAAGCACTTTCTGAATTAAAGAACAAATCTGAAGATGCAGATAGACGTCGCAGTATGGCTGAATCAATGTTGAAAACTGAAATGGAATTAGTAAGAGAAAGAAATGAATCTTTAGAAGTAGCAACCAGACAAATTGCTTCAGCAATGGGCAAAGGTCAAACTCGTGGTCAATACGGGGAAATGCAATTAGAGCAATTACTTAAACATGCAGGTCTTCTGGAAGGCACTCATTTTCAAAGACAAGATTCCAGAGCAGGTGTTGATGGAGTCGCTCGTCCTGATGTTTCTATTTTGCTTGCCGGAGGTGGCGAAGTATTAATTGATGCCAAGTTTCCTTGGGATGCTTTCTTTGAAGCAATGGGCACAAATGATCAAGCAGAAAAAGCAGTACTACTTGATAAGCATGCAAAAGATTTGGGCAAAAGAATTAATGAATTATCTGCCAAGGAATACCAAACAACTTCGGCAAAATCCCCTAACTTTGTAATTTTGTTTCTACCATTTGAGTCATTACTAACTGCAGCCCTTGATTTTGATGGACTTCTTCTAGAAAAAGCTTTTGGGAAAAATATAATTCCAGCAACTCCTACCACGATGCTTGGTTTGCTTCGCACAATTTCTTTTGGGTGGAGTGAAAGAGATCTAAATAATAACGCCGAAGAAATCAGAAACATGGGTGCTGAAATGTTAAAGCGCTTAGTTAAATTAGTAGAACACATTGACACCATGCGTTCTGGTTTAAGTAAAGCTGTTGATGGCTATAACTCTTTTGTTTCCTCTTTTGATCGCCAAGCAGTTTCGCAAGCCAAACGCTTAGCGCAAAAAGGTGTGCCCACCACAAAACAAATAGAAGCACCTGAAGAAGTTTCCACAGGTTTATCTAAATCTCGCTTCAGTGGCGAAAATGCTCGCCTAGAACTTGAAGGCTTGGACGATTAGTCCTAATTAGTTCGCTAGGGTCTTAGTTGTGAGTGAAGAAAACCGTCGCGAATTAGAACCACGCTTTTATCGAGCAGTGGG
>JAPLAV010000047.1 GCA_026393095.1 Actinomycetota bacterium
ATAATCTGGAAGTGAATCACTATCTAATTGACCAGGGCGCAATTCTGCACTTGGTTCTTTAGTAATGCTTGATTCTGGAATTGGGGGATTACCTTCTTGTTTATTTCTCCATTTAGATAATTCCCAAACTAGAGTTTTTGGAACATCTTTAATAGGTGCAAAACCACCGACGGCATCACCATAAATGGTTGAGTAGCCAACAGCTAATTCACTTTTATTTCCGGTAGCAAGAACAAGGTGGCCTTCTTGATTTGAGATTGCCATCAAGATCATTCCTCTAAGTCTTGCTTGCAAGTTTTCTTCGGCTAATCCAGATAAAGATAAAGAATCTTGGTAGGCATCAAACATTGGTTTGATTGGTACACTTCGATAATTCAAACCTGTTCTTGTTGCTAAATCTTTGGCGTCACTTACAGAGTGCTCTGATGAATATGGACTTGGCATTGATACACCATTAACATTATTTGCACCCAGTGCATCTACTGCAATTGCTGCGACTAACGCCGAATCAATTCCACCACTAAGTCCTAAAACAACTGATTCCATATTGTTTTTTAAAACATAATCTCTTAAACCAACAACTAATGCTTGATAAACCTCTTCTAGATCATTACTTCTTTTTCTCACTATTGATTGGTTTATTGGTTTGTTTGGTTCAACTTCAAAAAGGATGATTTCTTCTACAAATTGGCTTGCTCTATTTGCAATTGATCCATCTGTGTTGACCACAATTGAGTCACCGTCAAAAACTAATTCATCTTGGCCACCGACCATGTTTACATAGGCAAGGGGTGCATTTACTTCTTTAGCTCTTTTCTGAACAAGTTGTAAACGTGTGTCATCTTTGCCGTATTCATAGGGAGAGCCATTGATAACAATCAATAAATCTGAGTTAAGTTGAGCAATTTGGGAAACTGGTCCACCGTCTTGCCAGATATCTTCACAAATTGCTAAAGATACTTTTACACCTTCAACTTCAAAGGAGCAGTTATCGGTTCCTGGGACAAAGTATCTGTATTCATCAAAAACGCCATAATTTGGTAAGTGATGTTTAATGTACTTGGCAATTACTTCACCATTTCTAATTACTGCTGCTGCGTTTTGTGGTCCACCGGCAGGAACACCTAAAGATGCTTTTTCTCCAGTTGAATCCAAATAACCAACAACAACTGTTAAATCTTTTAATCCATCAAGAACTAAATCTTTAGCTAATTGCATCAAAGCTTTCTTTGATGCATCTTGAAAAGACTTTCTTAATGAAAGATCTTCTATGGGATAACCAGTTAAAACCATTTCTGGAAAAGCAACTAGAGATGCTCCTAATTCAGCTGCTTTTTTAGAGAAGTTTCTAACGATTGCGGCATTGCCACTTAAATCACCCACACGAGGGTTTACTTGGGCTAAAGCCACTATGAGTGCCATATAACTAAGTGTATTCGAGGCTAAATCGTGTCTGAAATTTATGTAACAAATTAGAAACAATCATGGGGCACAATAGGTTTCATGGATAAACAAGCAGATTTCGTATTAAGAACAATTGAAGAACGCGATATTCGTTTCGTACGTTTATGGTTCACCGATGTGATCGGTTCCTTGAAATCAGTAGCAGTAGCTCCTGCTGAATTAGAAGCAGCTTTTTCTGAGGGTATTGGTTTTGATGGTTCAGCTATTCAAGGATTTTCTCGCGTCTATGAATCAGACATGTTAGCTAAACCAGATCCTGCAACATTCCAATTACTTCCTTGGCGAAGTGAAGGACCAGGAGTAGCAAGAATGTTTTGCGACATTCAAATGCCTGATGGTTCACCTTCTTATGCAGATCCTCGTTGGGTATTAAAAAGAACAATGGCAAAAGCTGCAGACATGGGTTTTACTTTTTATACTCATCCTGAAATTGAATTTTACTTATTTGAAAACGATAAGAATGCGGTGAACGTTAAATCACCTGAACCAATTGATCATGTTGGTTATTTTGATCAATCAGCGTCAGGTCCAGGTTATGACTTCAGAAGAAATGCCATCACCATGTTGGAATCAATGGGAATATCTGTTGAATTTTCACATCATGAAGGTGGCCCTGGTCAACAAGAAATTGATTTGCGTTACGCAGATGCTTTAAGTACAGCGGATAACATCATGACATTTCGTTTAGTTGTAAAAGAAGTAGCACTTTCTGAAGGTGTTCGAGCATCTTTTATGCCTAAACCATTTAGAGATCAACCAGGTTCAGGAATGCATACACATTTATCTCTATTTGAAGGAGATAAGAATGCTTTTCACGAACCAGGTGCTGAATACCAATTAAGCAAAGTTGGCAGAAGCTTTATCGCAGGTATTTTGAAACATGCTCCAGAATTTACTGCTGTAACTAATCAATATGTCAACTCATATAAACGACTTACCGGTGGTGGAGAAGCTCCAGCTTATGTTTGTTGGGGACACAACAACAGATCTGCTTTGGTGAGAGTTCCAATGTATAAACCATCAAAAGGTCAATCAACTCGTATTGAATACCGAGCACTTGATTCTGCTGCTAATCCTTATCTTGCTTACTCAGTTCTTTTAGCTGCAGGATTAAAAGGAATTGAAGAAAATTATGAATTGCCACAAGGTGCAGAAGATGACGTGTGGTCATTAACTGATGCTGAAAGAAGAGCATTAGGCATAACCCCACTGCCAACATCATTGGATGAAGCAATCAAAGTTATGGAAAAAAGTGAATTAGTCGCTGAAACTCTAGGTGAACACGTATTTGATTACTTCCTTAGAAATAAGAGAAGTGAATGGGAAGAATATCGCAAACAAGTAACTCAATGGGAACTTGATCGATACTTACCAGTTCTATAATTAATTCATGACCACAACTGGGAAAAGTAGGAAATCACACTTTCCATCCATTGAAAAGAAATACGGCGAAAAAATGTCGTATTGGTTCAAGGTCATGGAAAAGATTAAAGATCGAAAATACCCAGAACAAATTGCTCACTTAAGAGAAAACTATGGGTTTTCTCAAGCTCACGCCAATGCTTTAGTGATGTTTTCTAAAGGTTCTAAGTCAACTTCTAAATTTAAAGACGATAAAGACTATTTCAAAAGTATTGATCCCAAACAAGCAAAAACAATTAAATCTCTATATAAATTGATTCAAGCAAAGCACAAGAAACTTGAACTAGTAATTGCCTGGAATCAACCGATGCTTCGAAAAGACAAAAGTTATGTTATTGGAGCAGGAGTCACAAAAAACTACATTTTACTTAATCCTTTTAGTAAAAGTGTTATTGATAAATTCGGTAAAAAGTTAGCTGAATATGACGTTAAAAAACACACCTTTGCCGTTCCTAATGACTGGAAAATTGACCAAAAATTAATACTTGCCTTAGTTAAGGCTCGCTTGGATGAGATTAAATAAGAGAACGAAAGTAGGCTTTATCTATGAATAAACCACCAGTTGTATTGGTTGTGCAAAACGAATTAGATGCACCCATTGGTTATTTAGAAGAATGGCTTTTTGAGCGAGGCGTTGGTATCGAAGTTATTTATCCTTTTAAAGGTGAAACTGTTCCAACAGAACCAGGGGATTTTGCTGGAGTAATTGTGTTAGGTGGATCTCGCGGAGTTCACGATGAAGACCAATGGCCATGGTTAAAACAAGAAAAAGAATTATTAAGAAACGTGATTAAATCTCAAACTCCCACACTTGGTGTTTGTTTAGGCGGACAACTGTTAGCTGATGCTAATGGTGGCAAAGTTGGCAAAACTCAAAAACCAGAAATTGGCGTTGGTTTTGTTGAGTTCTTACCAGAAGCAAAAAATGATTCACTGCTATCTGCTGTGGTTGATTCTCCCGTTGCAATTCCAGTTCCTCAATATCATCAAGATGCAATATTGGAATTACCAGAAAATGCCAAATTATTGGTGACAAGTGATGATTGTGCAGTGCAAGCTTTTGTTTTAGGTAAAAATGCCTGGGGATTGCAATTTCATCCTGAAACAGACTGGAACATCATGAGTGATTGGTTACTCAGCGAAGATGAAGTTAGAAAAACTCTGGGCATAACCGATGATTCAGTAGAGAATCAATTTAATGAACTGGGCGAAGGAATGAAAAATACCTGGAGAGCATTAGGTATTGCTTTTGCTGACACCGTGGTTGATCACGCCGGTAAACAACAGAAATGACAGAACGCCCGGTAACTGAAACCGGAATATTTTCTCGCTCAGGTTTTAGTAACCCAAGTAAATCTGCTGAGTTAATAAAAACCCTAAAAGCAGAAATCAATCATGAGTTATTAATTGATGATCTAAGTAAAGTCGCAGATCCTGATAACGCTTTATTACTTTTGGTGAGAATTGCTGATCAACAGGATAAAAACCTAGATAAAGTCTTAAAAGATGACGATGCTCGATTAAGACTTTTGCAGGTTTTAGGATCCTCAAATGGATTAGGTGAGCACCTTGTTACTTATTCAGAAGATGTTTTAGTTTTCCTTGAAGAATCTGCAATTAACAAAGCCAGCACTAAAAATGACTTAATCCAAGTATTTACAAAAGCTTCAAAAACCAGCAGAGCAAATCTGGTTCGAGAATATAGAAAAGTTCTACTCGGCCTAGCTTCCCGCGATATTTGTTACAAATGGCCACTTCGAGATGTGGCAGCAGAATTAGCTGATGCAGCAGATGCAATATTACAAAGTGCATTAAATACAGCAATTGAAAAGAATCCAGAACTAGAAAAACAATTTAAATTAGCAATCATTGCCATGGGAAAAGCTGGGGGACAAGAACTTAACTACGTATCTGATGTTGACGTTATTTTTACCGCAGAACCATCAAATGGAATTGAAGAACAAGTAGCAATTAGTGCTGCCACCAAAATTGCCACTGAAGTAATGCAATACATCAGTGTGGCAAATGATGGTGGAGAAATTTGGGAAGTCGATGCGGCCCTTAGACCTGAAGGAAAAGCAGGACCATTAGTTCGAACAGTTGAGCAACACGTTGCTTATTACCAACGCTGGGCTAGCACTTGGGAATTCCAAGCGTTATTAAAAGCTCGCTTTAGTGCCGGAAACTTAGAACTGGGTAATAAATATTTAGATGAAATAACACCTTTTGTGTGGAAAGCAGCGAGTAAAGAAAACTTTGTTGATGATGTGCAAAAGATGCGCAAAAGAGTGGAAGAAAACATTGATAACCGAATTGGGGAAAGAGAACTAAAACTAGCTCCCGGTGGACTTAGAGACGTTGAATTTGCTGTGCAACTTCTTCAATTAGTACACGGTCGAAGTGATGTGATGGTGAGAAGTCCTAACACTTTGGAAGCTCTCGATCAACTTGCAACTTGGGGATATATCGGTCGAGAAGATGCTGCAACGTTTTCAACTGCCTACACATTCTTAAGAACACTTGAGCATCGAATTCAATTACAAAAACTATCTAGAACTCACGTTTTGCCAGAAGAAGATAGTGAATTAAGAAAACTTGGTAGATCTCTTGGATTCATGTCTGAATCAAGTGCTGATTTAGAAAAGCAATGGCGAAAACATCAATTAGAAGTAAGAAGAATTCACGAAAAGCTTTTCTATAGACCACTACTTAATGCTGTGGCAAGACTTGATGCAGGAAGTGCTCGTTTAACAATTTCTGAAGCAACTTCCCGACTAAATGCACTTGGCTATAAAGATCCAGAATCAGCTTTGCGACACATTGAATCTTTAACTACAGGCGTTTCTAGACGTGCGGTAATTCAAAAGACATTGTTGCCAGTTTTACTTTCCTGGTTTGCCGATGGACCAGAACCAGATATTGCATTGCTTTCCTTTAGAAGATTAAGCGATGCCCTAGGTAGTACTCCATGGTTTTTAAGATTATTAAGAGATGAATCAGCTGCTGCTGAGTTAATGGCCAAACTTCTATCTTCTAGTAGATATGCCACCGATTTATTAATGAGTGCTCCAGAAGCAGTTTCGATGTTAGGAAACTTAGAAGAACTTGAACCAAGAACTCGTGAGCAATATGAAACTGAAATGAATGCTGTAATTGCACGACATGAAACTGCTGAAAACATAGTTTCAGCTGCCCGATCTTTTAGAAGAAGAGAATTACTAAGAACAGCAACTGCTGATTTAAGTGGCAGATTAACTACTGAGCAAGTAGGAATTGCGTTAAGTAATGTTTACGCAACTGTTATCGAAACTGCTTTAAAAGGTGCAATTTTAGCTGTTGAGCAAGAAAGTGGAAAAGAAGTTTCCACCAACATGTGTGTGATTGCCATGGGTCGATTTGGTGGTTTTGAACTTGGGTATGGCAGTGATGCTGACGTGATGTTTGTGCACGAACCTAAAAAAGATTCAGATCCACAAGAAGCAGAAAAATGTGCGCTAGACGTTGCTAATCGTTTAAGAACATTGTTAATGCAGCCTTCAGTTGATCCGCCATTAGAAATTGATGCTGATTTAAGACCTGAAGGAAAAAATGGTCCATTAGTTAGAACTCTTGATTCCTATCTTGCGTATTATCAAAAATGGTCTGCGCCCTGGGAAGCTCAAGCTTTACTACGAGCACTTCCTGTTGCAGGCGATTTAGCAGTTGGTGAGAAATTTATTCAAGGTATTAATAAAACTCGTTATCCAGAAAATGGCGTAAGTGAAGAAAACTTACGCGAAATGAGAAGAATTAAGGCTCGCATGGAATCAGAAAGATTGCCTCGAGGAGCTGATGTAAATCTCAATACCAAAATGGGTCGCGGTGGATTAAGTGATGTGGAATGGGTTGTGCAACTGCTACAAATGCAACATGGTTCAAAAAATAAATCTTTAAGAATTACTGCCACATTGCCAGCATTAAGAGCATGCGTCAAAGCAGAGCTAATTAGTGAATCTGATGCAAAGTCTTTAAGTGAATCTTGGACACTTGCGACCTGGATTAGAAATGCGCAAATGCTTTCCCGTGCTAAAGCAAATGATCAAATCCCAACAGATATTAATGAATTATCAGCAATTGCTTTTACACTTAATCAGAAATCTCATGCTCAATTAATTGAGGATTACCGAAGAATAACCAGACGGGCCAGATTAGTTATGGAAAAGATTTTCTACGGCGAATAGCGTTATTTATTTAAAGACTTCAAATAGTCGTTATAATCATCAATTTCTTTGTCAGTAACTCGTTTAGCAAGTCTTTCGTCTCGAGATGCCCATTGGTAAACCAAAATAGCCAATACAAAAATAGTTGGCAATTCCCCAAAGCCCCAGGCAATACCACCACCTAGTTGTTGATCAGCGATTTGATTTTGGAGCCAACTTGGTTTTATTTCACCAAACCAACCGCCACCTAATTGAGTGTCAGTACTAAAAGTAATGAAACCAAAGATGCCATGAAATACTGCTGCTGCAAAAACGAGTCCAAGTCTTAAAACATCAGGAACTTTTCGAGGGGAAGGATCTATTCCTAAAATATTCCAGAAGAATAAATAACCTGCTAGAACAAAATGAGCATCCATGAATAAATGTCCCAAATGACTTCGCATTAGAACAGTCAGCAGTGGAGAGAAATACAAAGCCCAAGTTCCACCTGCAAATAAGAAGAAAGAAATTATAGGATGAGACAAAGTATGTAAATACCTGGAATTCATTAAAGCCACAATCCAGTCACGAAGATTTCTAACTTCAGAATCTTTATTCTTAACTGTTTCATTCGGTGTTAATACTCTTAAAATCAAAGTAAGAGGAGCTCCTAGTGGAAGTAAAATTGGTACCACCATTGCTAAGACCATGTGCACTGTCATGTGAGCTGAAAACATCAAAATTGCATAACGACCAAGCATTGAATTAGTGACATACATTCCAATTAATACCGCAGCAATCCAAGCAATGCTTCTACCTAGTGGCCAAGAATCTCCACGTCTTTTCAAAGTAAATACTCCGTATATATACAGAGAAAGAGCAAGTAAACCCACAGTGAAAGTAAACGGCTCTAGGGCAAATGTGGTTAAGGCATAACCCCAGTCAAAAGCAATAGGTTCGGCAAAGCCAGTTACAGATTCAATCAAAGTAAAAGCGGCAGTTCCAGTTTTTGGATACGCAGTTGAGGAAAGAACCACTGAAACACCGAGTGTGAAAAGTAGAAATCCAACTTCTAAACCAACAAGTTTTTTGATATCGGTTTGCAATCTTTTTCTGATATTCAAGGCAATAACTAAAGCAGAAGAAAGAAGTATTACTTTGAACATAATCAATTGACCATAAGTAGTCGTAAATAATTCTGAGAAATTATTAAATCTGGTGTAGGCATTGATTTCACCACTAATTACTAGTGCAATAACTGCAGCACCAGCTAGAAATCCAAATTTATGAAGTGCCAATGACTTTTGATCTTGAGTAAATTGGCTTGTAGAAACAATTAAAAATATTGCTGCAACTCCTGAAATCCACAGTGCAATAGCAATGCCATGAGCTAAACCTGAAACAACAGCCCATTGATGAGTTGAAACTCCACCACCGTGAGATAAAAGCCCTGGAAGAGACAAACCAATCACATTAAAAGCTGCAATTACTCCAACGCGATCAAGATTTGGTTTTAGTAAAAATAAGGAAGAAATTAAGGAAATTAAAGAGATAAGAAGTAAAGCTCTAGCACTTGCAACATCCCAGCCATATGTTGCAATTACATCAAGTCTTGCCACTAAAGAAAGTGGTTGAGAAAGAGCTTGAGTGAGAGTAAATACTGCTGCTGCAAATGAAACACCTGAAAGAGCAAGTGAAAATCTGGCTGCAATTTTGGCATTTCTATTCTTGAAGGGAACAAATATGCCATCACTAATTAATAAGGCGATAACAGTTATTCCTAGTACGTAAACTAGTGAAACAAGTATTGGTTTTATAAAGTAAACAATTGGACCACTGTCAGGAATTAATGGGGCAGGAGCATTCCACAATGAAGAGGTTATAAACAGTGTGAATAAAACACTGATTGGAGTTATGAGAAAAAAGAATAAGTTCTTGGTTTTCATGATTTGGTCTTAACTTACCTCAAGAAGGGTTGAAGACTATTTCTTTGTTATTTTTCCCACAATTTTTAGCCAAGTTGCTACTGAATAACCAATCAGCACACCAAAGAGAACGGTTCCTAAACCAACTTGACCACCAAGTAACCATCCAATTGTTAAAACGGTTATTTCAATAAACATTCGTACTCGACCAACAGGTAAACCTGTTATTAAATGAATTCTGGTCATTAGCCCATCTCTAGGACCTGGTCCCATGTGACAAGTTAAATAAAAACCACTACCTAAACCAACTATGGCAATACCAACAAGAATTTGAATAATTTGTAATGCGCTTGATGTCGGAGTGGGCAAAATTCCTGACATTACTTCAAGGGCTATCGAAATAATAATGATGTTTAAAATTGTTCCTAAACCTGGTTTCTGTTTCAAAGGAATCCATAAAGCTAAAACTCCAACACCTGAAACAAAAGTTGCCCAACCAATACTTAATCCAGTTTGCACAGCAATACCTTGAGCAAAAACTGTCCAAGGAGAAACTCCTGCATTAGCAGCAATTAAGAAAGCTTCACCGGTTCCAAATAGCCATAAGCCAATTATTAAAATTAAAATCGTAGAAGGTTTTGATTTCCAATAATGATTTGATCTCCATGGTGTAACTGGAATTGTTTTTGATGGAAACAACCATTTAGGAATATATTTTTTCAATTCAATCCTTTAAGCATTAATTCTGTTAATGGCTTCCTACTTCTAGGAGCAAGTTCTCTTTCTAATAAAGCTTGACTTAATTTGGAAGGTTCACTTATTTTGCCTACCCCAATTAAAACAATTGGTTCAACATTCTCAGGTAATGAAAACACTTCTTTGACTTTTGATTTACTAAATCCACCCATTTGGTGAGTGTGTAATCCCATGCTTTGAGCTTGAGTGATTATTGCACTGACTGCTAATCCTGCATCAAATATTTCTATATTTGAAACTTTTTCACCTGTAGCTGCAACTAAAACAATGGCACTAGCATTTGGTGCCCACTCCAAGTTATTTTCTTTAAGACTTGAAACTAAAGCAGCAAAGTTACTATCTCCACGAAGTCCAACTAAAAATCTCCAAGGTTGAGCATTCATCGAGGAAGGAGACCATCTTGCTGCTTCTAATAGTGAATGGATTTGATCATCACTTAATTTGTGAGAATCATCAAAAGATCTAGGACTCCACCTGTTAGCAATAAGTTCATGAAGTTGAGCTTCGGTGGCGGCTGGTTTGTGGGGAATGGACATAAATAGAATTATTGTCTAATGCTTGAGAATGCGCGACTTAGGGTTGAACCAGGAGTAATCCGTACATTTCATGCCCGTAGAGGTCGAGTTACTAAAAATCAAATATTTGCATTAGAAAACTATTTTTCTGAATTTGAATTACCAGAAGGTCCTTGGGATTTTAAAGAATTATTTGGTGATAAAAAAGTTGTATTTGAAATAGGTTGTGGCAGTGGTGAGTCAACAGTTGGATTTGCTAAATCAAATCCTGAAACAATTATTATTGCCATAGAAGTTCATCGCCCAAGTATTAGTCATTTAGTTGAAACTGCACATAAAGAAGGTTTAACTAATATTAAAGTTGCATACTCTGACGGAGTGCAGGTTTTAAGAGATTGGGTTCAAGATAAATCTTTAACTGCCATTTTTGCTTTCTTTCCAGATCCTTGGCCAAAGAAACGTCATAATAAGCGAAGATTGTTTAGAACCGAAATTGTGGAATTGATGCAAAAGAAACTTAAAGATGGTGGTGAAATTATTACCGCTACCGATTGGGCGGAATACGGACAACAAATGTTGGAAGTATTGCCTAATTCCGAGCTTTCAATTCGTCCAACTTGGCGACCAACCACTAAATATGAGCGAAAGGGATTAGCCGCCAATCGAGAAATAATGGAAATTCAAGCAAAATTATAGAAACTCCCAGAGAACTTTAAGGTTGAAAAGGTTATCTAGGAAATGCACTGAAAGTCCAAAGTGTTAGTTTGGATATAGATAAATTGAAAATGAGGAATAGATGCGTAAGCGCAATGTTGTGATCGTGGCCATTTCAGCCTTAGTTGTGGCAGGTGGAATTTATACATATACCAATTCAAATAAGCCTGCTGTTGATACTTATTTAACTGCTGCTGCTACATCAGAATTAATCGAAAGCAGTGTCTCAACCACTGGTTCCATTGTTGATGAATTCACTTTTAACGTAAACGCTGATACTCCAGCCGTGTTAACCAAAATTGCAGGAGTTACTACCACTAGCTCTGGAAATCCAGTTTCACTAAGTGACACTTGGACAATTAGCAAAATCAATAAAGATGAAGGCTCCATTGTTGCAAAAAATTCAACAATCGTGACTTTAAAGAATTATGAGGGAAATACTCAACTAATTAAGTCTCCTGTTGCAGGTCGCGTTAGAGCGATTAATGGCATAACCGGTTTTGCAATAAATGGAAATGTTGCTTCTGTTGGGGCAGGAAAAATTTTGGTAAGTATTGATGTAACCGAAACCCAAGCTACAAAACTAAGTGTTGGTTTGCCAATTGCTTTAGCAATTAATTCTTCAGACACTTTGACTTCGGGATATATTTCCTCGATTAAGTCAAGTGCCACTACTGCTAATGACACAACTCCTACTTACAAAGTGTTAATTACTCCAACACCTAAGACTTTGCCTGCAAGTGCCAGAGCTGGAATGACTGCAACAGTTGATGTGACACCTGTTGGAAGTGATCGAATTAGATACACAGACGCAATTTTAATTGATGAATTTACTTACGACATTGATGTCAACAATAAAGCAACTTTAACTACTAGAAATGGAATTGATCTTTTCAAGATAGTGACACCTACAACAAGTATTGGAACAAAACAATGGACAGTATCAGCTTTAAAAATTGAACCAGGAACTGTTGTTAAAGAAGGCGACATTATTGCTACTTTAAAGAATTTTGATGGCACAACCAAATCTGTTAAATCTCCAGTGAATGGAACAGTTAGAGAAATTTTGACTGCTCCAGGTGCAGTTGTTTCAACGGCAATTGCCACTATTGGTTCTGGTCCAATGATTGCCTCAATCAAGGTGAGTGAATTTGACATTACAAACGTGGCACTAGATCAAGTTGTGGAACTAAAACTTGGAAATAGTACTGAAGTAAGTCCGGGCAAAGTAACTCAAATAGGCCAAGTTGCAACCACTGACTCAAACGGAGTTTCACAATTTAGTGTCTTTACCCAATCCGATGCCCTTGTTTCAACATGGAGAATTGGTATGACTGTCACTGCAAAAATTATTTTGCAAAGTAAACAAGCAGTAATTGCTGTTCCAATTCAAGCACTCGTTAAAAAAGGAAACACTACTTTCGTGCAAGTTCTTGATGCTGAAAATAAACCAGTAGACAAGGAAGTGAAAGTAGGAATTACAGGTTCTCAATTAGTTGAAATCTTGAGTGGAATCAAAGTAGGCGAAGAAGTTGTGTTAGGTAAGCAATCTCTTGATGGAAAACTTCCTACTTCTGAAGATCCATTTGCTGAGCAACGAGACAGCCGACGTAATAGCGAATCTCCAAACTAAAAATGTCTACCGTTGTTGAAATGTTGAATGTTACAAAAACATTCGGCGAAGGATCTTCCATAGTAAAAGCTCTTGATGGTGTTGATATTCGTATTGAAAAAGGCGAATTTGTAGCAATTGTTGGAGCTTCTGGGTCTGGTAAGTCAACCATGATGAATTTAATTGGTTGTCTAGATCGACCAACTGCAGGTCTTGTCAAAGTAGCAGGGGAAGATTTATCAGAATTAAACGATAAGAAATTAACATCCCTTCGAAACTTAGCCATTGGTTTTGTTTTTCAATCATTTTTTCTGCTTCCTAAAACTGATGCTTTAGATAACGTTGCAACTCCACTTTTTTATAGGGGAGTGCCAGCAAAAGAAGCTCGAAAAAAAGCCATGGAAATGTTAACCAAGTTAGGCATGGCCGATCGCCACACTCACCAATCAACTCAACTATCTGGTGGGCAACAACAAAGAGTGGCTATTGCTCGAGCTCTAGTTACTGAACCATCGTTAATTTTGGCAGATGAGCCAACTGGTGCACTTGATTCCAACACTGGCAAGCAAGTTATGGATTTATTTGAAGGATTAAATAGAGAAGGAATCACCATCGTTTTAATTACTCATGATCTTGATATTGCCAAAAGAGCAAAAAGAAGAATCACCCTAAAAGATGGCAAAATTATTAATGATGAGCGTGATGTGGCATGAACATATTAATTGCTGCCCGTTTAGCTTTTTCCAGAATTATTGCTACTAAAACTCGTTCAGGTTTAACCATGCTAGGAATAATTATTGGAGTTATGTCCTTAATTGCTTTGGTATCTGTTGCTCAAGGCGCCACCTCTGGTATTCAAGACCAATTTAAGGGCCTAGGTGCAAGAAATCTAAATATCACCGGAACTACAAATCAATCACTAACCACCGATGATGTTAAAGAAATTGAAAAACTCTCAGGAATTGAAATTGTTACAGAAACAGTTTCTGGAAGAGTCACATTGTCTTCTAATGAAGCATCAACTAGAGCTCAAATTATTGGAGTCGATCAAAATTATAAAACAGTTGTTGATCCAGATATCTTTGTAGGAAGTTTCTTACCTGATGTAACAAATGCTTCTGATGCACGATTAATAGTCTTAAGCACCACATTGGCAAGTGATTTGAAATTAGATGCTTATTCCATTGGTTCATCAATTGCCGTTGGTTCCACAGAATTCACAATCGTGGGAATTCTGGATGATGCTGATGGTTTTGGGACAAGGGGCACTGCTTATATTCCATTAGAAACTGCTTTTAAATATGTAGCAGTTCCGCCTTATCTAAGTTCCATAACAGTCCAAACAACTAGTGAAGAAATAGTTCCTGAAGTTACTACAAATTTAACTGCTCTTTTAAAAGCCCGACATAACATCACAGGAGAGCGTGAAGCAGATTTTGTGATTACTGATGCAAGTCAATTACTTGACGCCATTGGCACAGTTCAACAGTTTTTATCACTATTACTTGGCGGTATTGCTTCAATTAGTTTGGTTGTCGGTGGCATTGGAATTATGAACATCATGTTGGTTTCGGTTAGAGAAAGAACTAGAGAAATCGGCATTAGAAGAGCAATCGGTGCTCAACAATCACAAATCCTTACTCAGTTTTTGATTGAAGCAATAGTTTTATCTTTAGTGGGTGGAATTATTGGTGTGATTATTGGTGAAGTTGTGGCGTACTTCTTAGCTCAGCTGGGTCAATGGAATTTTGCGCTTAGCCCAACAATGATCCTTGCTTCTTTGGGTTTCTCTATGTTTGTTGGTGTGGTTTTTGGTGTGTGGCCTGCTAGAACTGCTTCTAAGTTAAAACCAGTTGAGGCATTGCGCTTTGAGTAATTCTTGTCATCTGACAAGATTGCCGTTATGGCTGAATTAGTTTTCTTTTCTGGAACCATGGACAGTGGTAAATCCACCCTGGCTTTGCAAACTCACCATAACCATTCAACAGCTGGTCGTCGCGGTTTAGTTTTCACTAGAAAAGATAGAGCAGGAGAGGCAACTCTTAGTTCTCGACTTGGATTAAAAGCAAGTGCAATTGAGGTAACAATTGATACCAATTTTTTAAGATTAATGACTCAAGCACTCTCAAAGGGTGAAACTGTTGACTATTTGATTTGTGATGAAGCTCAGTTTTATGAAGTTGAACAAATCGATCAATTAGCAAGAGTTGTTGATGATTTTGGAATTGATGTATTTACTTTTGGAATTACCACAGATTTTCGAACCGCACTTTTTCCAGGTGCTCAAAGATTGCTTGAAATTGCAGATCGAGTAAACATTTTGCAAGTAGAAGCTCTTTGTTGGTGTGGTAAAAAAGCAACCCATCAAGCTCGAATTGTTAATGGAGTAATGGTCACCGAAGGTGAACAAGTAGTAGTTGGAGATGCTGGCACTAGTGCTAAACCTGATGAAGTAGTTTATGAAGTTTTATGCCGAAAGCATCACATGCGAAAAGTGACCTCGAAGAAAGCAAAACAAGAACACATGTCAAAAACAGCTTTGCCTTTTGAAGACTCGATTGGCTAAATAAAGACATATCGTCGAGGCAGTTAACCTAGTGTTCATCTTGGTTTCTCTTGCCCTCAATCATCACAATTGGATTTAGTAATGCAATAAGTGGCAAAGTGTCCCTTAGAAGATTGAAAGTTCCTGGGAGGGATTTCATGTCAAGTAGAAAAGTTCGAGCATTAATTTCAGAATTACTAGGTTCATTCACGATCGCTGCTGCTGTAGTGGGCTCAGGCATATTGGCCCAAAACATGACAGATGATAAAGCCATCATGTTGATTATCAACACAATTGGAACTGTATTTGGTTTAGCAATTGCAATATCTATTTTTTCACAAGTCGGACTTGCTCATTTCAACCCAATTGTGACTCTGTGGACTTTTTCCAGAGGAAAGCAAACCTTAGTTGAATCCTTACAATTAATCGTTTTCCAAGTTTTGGGATTTGTTATTGGTGTGGGACTAATCAACTACACATTTGGTGGAGATTCTTTTCAACAAGCAACTCAAGTAAGAGCAGGAACTGGCTTATTGATCAGTGAAGTAATTGCTTCAGCAGGATTAATTTTCGTGCTGACAGCCGTTACCCGATCTGATCTGCGCGGTGGGCCACAAGTTTGGGTACCAATTTGGCTAGGAGGAGCAATGCTGTTCTCCTCTTCAGGTGCATTTGCAAACCCAGCGTTTACTTTTGCTAGATCTCTCACAGACTCATTTACCGGGATTGCCTCTAGTTCTGTTTTCGGATTCATCGTTGCTGAATTAATCGGCCTTGTAATTGGTGGACTTCTTGTTATGTATGTTTTCCAAATGAAGTTTAAGAAGCCTAAAGTTTCATGACTAAAAAAGTAAGCGTTTTATTTGTCTGCGTACATAACGCAGGTAGATCACAAATGGCTGCTGCTTACTTAAGCTATTTATCCCACGGAACTATTGAAGTTAGATCTGCTGGCTCAATGCCAGCAGATCAAATTAATCCTTCTGTTGTGGCAGCAATGTTAGAAGAAGATATTGATATTTCAAAAAATGTTCCTAAAATTTTAACAACAGAAGCGGTACAAGATTCAGATTATATAATAACAATGGGTTGTGGTGATGCTTGTCCTATATTTCCAGGTAAAAAATATTTAGATTGGAAATTAGAAGATCCACTTATATGGGGTTTAATCGAAGAAATTAGGGGTCAAAAAAAGTAATAAAACTACTGGTATAGATTAGTTATTACTAGTAGGAGATGATTTTTTTATGAAAGCGCTCGTTATCGGAGCGGGTGGAGTTGGGCGTTCAATCGCCAATATCGCATCTAGAAGAAAATTTATAACCAGCATGGTTATTGCTGATCGTTCATTAGAACGAGCACAACTTGCAATCAAAAGATTAAATGATGATCGCTTTGATGCAGCTCAAGTAAACGCTGCTGAATTAGAAGACATTAGAGAATTAATTCGTGACACTAAACCAGATGTTGTGATCAACGCTGTTGATCCAAGATTTGTGATGCCAATATTTTTAGCTTGCGAAATTGAAAATACTAATTACATGGATATGGCTATGTCTTTGTCTCGTCCTCATCCTAAGTATCCACACACCGAAGTGGGAGTGAAATTAGGAGATGAGCAATTTGCCCGAGACTGGAACTGGGCTGAAAGAAAGATTTGGGCAGTTGTGGGAATGGGAATTGAACCTGGACTAAGTGATGTCTTGGCCAAATATGCCTCAGATGAACTCTTTAGCCAAATTGATGAATTAACAGTGCTAGATGGATCCAACATTGTGATTGAAGGAGATTCTTTTGCCCCTTCATTCTCAATCTGGACCACCATCGAAGAATGCTTAAACCCACCTTTGGTTTGGGAAGATGGCAAAGGTTGGTTTACCACCAAGCCATTTTCTGAACCACAAATATTTGATTTCCCAGAAGGTATTGGTCCGGTGGAATGTGTCAACGTAGAACACGAAGAAGTTGTGTTAATACCTCAAAAAATTGAAGCTAAAAAAGTTAACTTTAAATACGGACTTGGAAAAGAATTCATCGACATATTAAAAACCATTAACAAGCTTGGTTTAGATAAGAAAGAAAATGTGGACGTTCAAGGAGTTTCAGTTTCTCCTAGAGATTTGTTAACAGCCTCATTGCCAGATCCTGCCACTTTGGGATCTCGCATGAAAGGTAAAACTTGTGCAGGAGTGTTAGTTAAAGGATTAGATAAAGAAGGCAAACCAAAAGCTACTTATTTGTATCACGTTGTTGATAACGAATGGTCAATGAAAGAATACGGCGATCAAGCAGTAGTTTGGCAAACTGCACTAAATCCTGTTGTTGCGATGGAATTGATTCATAATGGAACTTGGAAGCCACAAAGTGTGATGGGTCCTGAATGGTTTGAACCTAAACCATTTTTATATTTAGTGAACGAATATGGCGCCCCGTGGAAGATGAGAGAAGAAAAGGTTTAGTTCTTCTTAATCTTTCCCCTTAGATTTTCGAATTACCCCCTGTCTGGCTTTCTTAATCTCTTACACGTGGAAGTATTCACCTCATGACAAAAAGAATTCATCCAGCTTGGGTCGTTGCAGGAATTACCTTTTTAACTTTAATTGCATCTGCTGGTACTAGATCTGCTCCTTCAGTTTTAATTGTTCCTTTGGAAGAAAGTTTTGGCTGGGGCAGAGACGAAATCTCTTTTGCAATTGCTGTGAATGTTTTACTCTTTGGTTTAGTTGCACCTTTTGCCGCAGCTTTAATGGAACGCTTTGGTATTAAAAAAGTAGTAATGACTGCCTTAAGCGTTGTGGGAACAGGTTCTGCATTAACAATATTTATTCAAAAACCTTGGCAATTAGTTGCTCTGTGGGGTGTTGTTGTTGGAGTTGGTACCGGTTCTATGGCGTTGGTATTTGCCGCAAGCATTGCTAATAGATGGTTTATTAAAAATCGAGGCCTAGTTATTGGTGGCCTAACGGCTGCAACAGCAACTGGTCAATTAATTTTCTTACCCGGATTATCAACACTGGCGATCAATATTGGTTGGCAAAGTGTTTCGATTGCAGTTTCATTGAGTTGTTTTGTGATGGTGCCAATTATTGGACTATTTATGTATGAAAGACCTTCATCTGCAGGTGTTACTCCATACGGTGCACCTTTTGATTGGGTTGAGCCAATTCAAAACAAACAAAACGCAGGTCGTGTAGCAATTGATTCTTTAAAGCAAGCTTTGAAAGTTAGAAATTTCTGGTATCTGGCTGGATCTTTTTTTGTGTGCGGATTATCAACTAATGGATTAATTGGAACACATTTTATTCCAGCAGCTCATGATCACGGAATGATGGAAGTTGCTGCAGCAAGTTTACTTGCTTTGGTTGGCGTATTTGATGTGATTGGCACATTGTTTTCTGGTTGGTTAACCGATCGAATTGATCCTAAGAAATTACTTTTCTTTTATTACTTACTAAGGGGAGTTTCACTATTCTTACTTCCTTCAATTCTTTTCTCCACAATTCATCCATCAACTTTAGTTTTTGTTATTTTTTACGGTCTGGATTGGGTTGCTACAGTTCCACCCACAATTTTGTTATGTAGAACCGTACTTGGACCTGAAAGAGCCACAGTTGTTTATGGTTGGGTGTTTGCCGCACACCAAATTGGTGGATCGATTGCAGCTTTAGGTGCAGGAATTGCTCGAGTTAAATTTGGGGATTATTCCCTTGCTTTTTACACCAGCGGATTGTTATGTGTAATTACTGCTATGGCGGTATTGAAGATAAATTACAAGAAAGAAGTAATTAGTTCTTAAAATAATTATGGCCCCTAATTTCTTAGGGGCCATAATTTAAGTACTTTTGGTTGCAATTAAGCAGGAATCAAAGTACCGGAGAAGATTTGCCAAGCAAGTGCTGATTTTGCAACCAAACTCAACACAATGTAGGCACGTTCTCCTCTTAAGTAATTACTCCATTTACCTTTGCCTTTGTATTGCAAGTATTGAACTAGGGCAAAAGAGTTAAAGAAGACAAATAGAGAAATGATGATGCCATAAACAAACCCTGGCACCTGCACATCAGAAGATGATCCTGGTGCGATTACATAAATTAGTAATCCCAGCCAAGGAACAATTCCTGCGATGCAACCAAACCAAAATGGCAGTAAATCTCCATCTTTTGGTTGGGTGTATTTCTCTTGTAACCAGCCAAATAAAATCATGGAAGCATTAACGCCAAATATTGCCAACAGGGCAACAATGTCTCCGATTCCACAAATTTGAGCAATCAAAACGATCATCAACGATGAGGAGAGTGAATATTCAACCCAACGAAAAATGTTTTGATTCTTAAGAAGTGAAGCTGAGTATCTCGTAAAGTATTTTTCACTTGCAACAATAAAGTGAAAAAGGGCAGAAAGTCCCAAGAATAAAGCAACTGCGAGACCAACTGGTGTGCTGAAAATAACTACTGGAGCGCTAAAAGTAGTTCCTGGAGGACCGTTTAAATATGTTCCTGTAACAGGTAATGCAAAATCATTTGCTAACGCTAGAACTGCCAACATTTGCAAAAGGTGGAATCCTCCTGCAATTCTGTTGAAATTCTTTAAAGACTTGATTTGTTTAATTGTTGGCTTAGCCATAACTTCTCCTTTTCCCTATGTCAGGCTAAAGCACAATTATTGAAAAAAGCTTGTTTAAATGAAAACACCCCCAACAATTGACTTGTTGGGGGTGTTTTATACGACTTTTTAGATGTCGTAGTACAGCTGGTATTCGTAAGGAGTTGGACGCAAACGAATTGGGTCCACTTCTTTTGTTCTCTTGTATTCAATCCAGGTATCAATTAGATCTGGAGTAAATACACCACCTGCTGTTAAGTAATCCTTGTCCTTTTCTAACGCAGTTAATACTGCATCCAAAGAACCTGGGACTTGTGGCACAGATTTTGCTTCTTCTGGTGGTAGTTCGTAAAGATCCTTATCAACTGGTGTTGGCGGTTCGATTCTGTTTTTCACACCATCAATACCGGCCATCATCATGGCAGCAAATGCCAGATATGGATTACATGCAGGATCTGGAACTCTAAACTCAATACGTTTAGCTTTTGGATTAGATCCAGTAATAGGAATACGAATTGCAGCGGAACGGTTTCTTTGTGAGTAAACCAAGTTCACTGGTGCTTCATAACCTGGAACTAAACGGTGGTATGAGTTAACAGTTGGGTTAGTGAACGCCAGCAACGATGGAGCATGCTTTAACAATCCACCGATGTACCAACGTGCAACATCAGATAATCCGGCGTAACCTTTTTCGTCATAAAACAAAGGCTTGCCATCTTTCCACAATGATTGATGACAGTGCATACCTGAACCGTTATCACCAAACATTGGTTTTGGCATAAAGGTTGCGGTGTGACCGTTTAGGAAAGCTACGTTTTTCACAACATATTTAAACAACATGATTTGATCTGCTGATTTTAATAATGTGTCAAATTTGTAGTTAATTTCTGCTTGACCAGCAGTTCCTACTTCGTGATGTGCGCGTTCAACTTCAAAACCAAGATTAATTAGTGTTGAAGAAATAATGTCACGCAAATCAGCAAAATGATCTACTGGAGGAACAGGGAAGTAGCCACCTTTAAATGGAGTTTTGTAGCCAAGGTTGCCACCTTCTTCTTCTCTTCCGGTATTCCAGGCTGCTTCAATTGAATCAATTTTGAAGAATGAACCATGTGGTTGATTATCAAAACGAACTTCATCAAAGATATAGAACTCAGCTTCTGGACCAAAATAAACAGTGTCAGCAATACCTGATGCTTTTAAGAAAGCTTCAGCTTTAGCAGCAACGTTTCTTGGATCTCTTGAATATGGTTCATTGGTGAATGGATCTCTAATTGAGAAATTCATTGCTAATGTTTTTGCTTCGCGGAATGGATCAAGATATGCAGTTGTCACATCCGGCATTAACTTCATATCTGATTCGTGAATTGCTTGGAAACCACGAATTGAAGAGCCGTCAAACATTAATCCGTCTTCAAAAACGGAATCATTAAATGCTTTGGCTGGAATGTTGAAGTGTTGCATAACACCAGGCAAGTCCATGAATCTCACGTCAACGAATTCAATATCGTTTTCGCGGATGTACTTGATCGCCTCTGCGGCGTTCTTAAACATCAATAACCTCCTGATAGAACTTTCTATTGGTTTTTAAAAAGAGGGCACGACCTCGGGCCATCAATCTGTTGGTTCATAACCTACTAAAGGGGTGTATCGCTTCGGTAACCCAATTGTTTCGGCCTTGTAACAAGTTTTCCCAAACGCCTCTAAAGCAAGATTAAATCGCCAAAATATGACCTGGGCAATAGATTTGGTATATGACTTTTAAGAGAATCCTGGCCCTGATCTTTGATTGGGTAGCTGCCATTTTGGTCGTGCAAGTAATCCCTAATGGCCCTGATTATGGAACGCAAAGTAATTCCCTTTTAACATTATTGGTTTTTGCAATTGAAGTAACACTTTTTACCTGGATGATGGGCTCATCTTTTGGGCAACGAATTGTGGGATTGCGGGTAAGAGATTTAATTAAAGACTCAAACCCAACATTTGCGCAAAGCGTATTTAGGACTTTATTAATTGTGCTACTTGTTCCGCCATTGCTCGCAGATGCAGAGGGCAGAGGACTACACGATCGAATTGCAAAGACAAAAATTACTAACGTCTAGGAATTCTCATACCTTTGGGCATGGCACCTTTTGGAATTGGAAGAGCACTTGCTCCAGAGGCACCGAATCTATTTCTTAATTCACGAGATTCTGCAGGGGAAATCTTTTTACCCATTTTCATAATGGTTTTATTTAACTTCTTGAAAGTAACAAGTCCTTCACCGTTTCCTACGATGATGGATGCTACTGGAATTTCTCCTGCAATTCTTTTTGCTTTTACTCTTTCACTTTCCAATAACTGAGCAACTCGTCCAGGAGAACCTTCTCCTACTAAAACAATTCCCACAGGTCCAATAACTCTGTGCACTAAATCTTGATTTCTAGTTACTGCAACTGCTGGTGTTACAAACCAACCTTTTCTTAAAGTGTTTAATACAGCAGCTGCTGCACCTGGTTGGCCTTCAATTCGAGCATAAGCTGCCTTTTCAGCACGCTTGCCAAAAACATAAACCGTTGCAAGTAAACCAATTGATACTGCCAAAGTTGTCGTAATTAATTGAGAAAAAGATGATTGAAATGCAAATTGAGCAATTAATACCAGTGGCACGGTTGTACCAATGAGTGTGCCAAGAATTATGAAGGGAAGGGCTTTGTCAGTTTTACGAGTAATTGAATAAGTCTGACCAATTTGTTTTAAGGTCTTGAATCTTTCTTTTTTTACTTTTGGTTCTTTATTCTTAGCCACTAATTTTTCCCATTCTTAACTTCTAGTGCTTGTTTATATAGTCGACCTGCTCGGTAAGAAGATCTAACCAACGGTCCAGACATTACGCCAACGAAACCTAATTCTTTAGCTAAGTCACCTAATTCTACGAATTCTTCTGGCTTGACCCAGCGAGCAATCGGGTGATGAAGCGTTGAAGGTCTCAAATACTGAGTAATTGTGATTAAGTCACAACCTGCCTTGACTAAATCTTCTAAAGCAGTAACGATCTCTGCTTTTTCTTCACCCATGCCCAGAATCAAGTTTGATTTAGTAATCATGCCTGTCTCTTTTGCAGTGGTGATAACACCTAATGACTTCTCATAATTAAATGCAGGTCTAATTGATTTAAAAATTCTTGGAACAGTTTCTAGATTATGAGCAAATACTTCAGGTTTAGCGTCAAATACTTGTTGCAATAAATCTTTTTTGCCACTGAAATCGGGAGTAAGGATTTCCACACCACAATCAGGATTGTGTTTGTGAATTGCTCTAATGGTTTCGGCATATAACCAAGCACCTTCATCTTCTAAATCATCTCGAGTTACCCCAGTTACTGTCGCGTATTTCAATCCCATGGTTTTAACACTTAAGGCAACTTTGTCTGGTTCTGTTCTATCTAGTGGATCAGGTTTACCTGTATCAATTAAACAAAAATCACAACGTCTAGTACAAGCTGAACCACCAATTAGAAATGTTGCTTCGCGGTCTTCCCAACATTCAAATATGTTTGGACAACCTGCTTCTTGGCAAACTGTGTGTAAACCTTCTTTTTTAACCATGTCTCTAATGCGGGTGTATTCAGGTCCGGTTTTAAGTTTGGTTTTAATCCATTCCGGTTTTTTCTCAATTGGCACTTCAGCATTGCGAGCTTCGATACGAAGAAGTTTTTTACCTTCCGGATTTAACCCGGTCACAATTTCAGTAGTCATCAGACTTCTACTTTAGAACGTTTTGACACATTGCGCTTGAGCGCACCGTTTCTTAGTTCTTCCTCGATCAGGGGAGTTACTTCTGCCACGCTCACATCTCTGCCTAATTCCAGAGAAATAGTAGTGACATCGGCGTCACCTATGCCGCAGGGAACAATTCTTCGAAAAGCATCCAGTGAGTTATTGCAGTTCAAAGCAAAGCCGTGCATGGTTGCTTTCTTGGCAACTCTGATTCCAATTGCTGCTATTTTTTTATCCGGTGAACCTTTGCCCTTTACCCACACACCACTTCGGCCTTCAATTTGTGTTGTTTCTAAACCAAGTTTGGAACAAACATTCATTATTAATAATTCAAGTCTTCGGACATGAGCTACCACATCAACTGGATCATCTAATTTCATAATTGGATAACAGACAATTTGTCCTGGACCATGCCAAGTAATTCGACCACCGCGATCGATATCAAAAACAGGGGATGAATCAGTTGGTCTATCTTCTGGTTTTGTTGACCTGCCAGCGGTATAAACATTTTGGTGTTCTAGTAGGACTGCAACATCTGGATGATTTTCAGCAACAATTTTGTGATGTAGTTCTCTTTGTCGATCCCATGCACTTTGATATTCGACGCCTGAGCCCCAATTTTGGATGATTAACTCAGAATTGGACATGCCTTAATCGTATTAGTGAATGTCAAAATGTGCTAAATCGGTTGTCTTTAATACACTGTTTAATAGAGCAAATCGGCGTCACCTAAATGGTGCACCTTGATTAAAAGCTAAAAATACACATTGGAGTGAATTACGTGAGCCCTGCTGCAAAACCAAAACACAGCAAAAAAGTAGTTGCGAAAAAGACTGCCGCAAAGAAACCTAAAGTTAAAAAAGTTAAAGCACCTAAGAAATTTACATTCTTAGCTGTTGCCGTGGTCGTGATTTGGATGGGTATTTCAGGTGTGGCCGGTCCACTTTTTGGAAAACTATCTGAAGTTCAAGAAAACGATAATGCAGCATTCTTACCTGCATCAGCAGAATCCTCTCGAGTGAGTGAAGTTGCGACACAATTTACTTCTTCAGATTCTCTTCCAGCCTTAGTCGTTGTAACAGGCGATTTAACTAAAGAAAATCTTGCTAAAGCAAATGAATTTGCCGCAAATATTGGAACACTAAAAATTGAAGAAGGCGATGGCAAAGTTGTTGCAGACTATTTAGTAGCAGGCGCCAAATCTTTCCCAATTCCGTCAGAAGATGGAGAAGCGCTATTAATTAGTGTTGAAATCTCTGCTGAAAAAATTGTTACTCCACTTCCAAACGGAGAACCAGCCCTTCCTGCCATTGTTAACACCATTAGAGATGGTGGCAAAGACATTGAAGGTCTAACAATTAACGTGACAGGTGCTGGCGGAATCCTGGCAGATCTTTTCGGTGCATTTGGCGCAATTGACACAACTTTGTTGTTAAGCACACTTCTCGTGGTGGCTTTAATTCTTATTGTGGTTTATCGAAGCCCATTGCTATGGATCTTCCCCTTATTTTCAGCGGTGATTGCTCTTTCGCTTTCAGGGTCAATTGTTTATTTATTGGCTAAAGAAGAGATCATTACTTTAAATGGACAATCCCAAGGAATTTTGTCAGTTCTAGTAATTGGTGCAGCAACTGATTATGGTTTGTTGCTCATTGCTCGTTATCGAGAAGAACTTCATTTAGTTGAATCAAGATTTAGTGCAATGAAAAAAGCATTACGTGGAGTATTTGAACCGATCGTAGCTTCTGGTGCAACAGTTTCTGTTGGATTATTAGTTTTGATCCTTTCAGAACTTGATGCCAATCGTTCCCTTGGTCCAGTTGGAGCCATTGGAGTTGTTTGCGCTGTTATAACAATGCTGACCTTGTTGCCAGCATTTCTCGTTATTTTTGGTCGTTGGATTTTTTGGCCAAGAATTCCACACTTTGATTCAAAGGATGAGAAACTTTCAGGAATTTGGTCAAAAGTTGCAAAATATGTTGATAAGAAAACTCGTCGTGCTGGCTTAATCACTGGAGTTATTTTGTTGGCTCTTGCTGGTTATTCTTCACAACTTGATGCAAGTGGTTTATCTCAAACAGAAACTTTTGTTGGAAAACCAGATTCAGTAGTTGGTCAAGAAGTATTAGGACAACACTTCCCAGCAGGAGAAGGAAACCCTTCATACATTGTTGGACCAGCTGATAAAACTCAAGAATTAATCAAGGTAATAACTGACACACCTGGTGTGGGAGATGCTTTCCCAGTTCCAGATGGTCCAGTAATTCCTGGTCAACCTTTGCCAAAACCAAAATTTGTGAATAATCAAGTTTTGATTACTGCCACTTTGGAAGATGCAGCAGATTCAGCTGAAGCTAAAGCAACAGTTGTAAATTTGAGAGAAAAACTTGATGCGGTAAGTACTGATGCCTTAGTCGGTGGATTTACTGCGGTAAACGAAGATATTGCGGAAGCAAATGCTCGCGATAATCGAATAATTATTCCAACAGTGTTGGTAATTATTTTCCTTATCTTGGCCTTGCTCCTAAGAAGCCTTTTGGCACCATTCATGTTGATCTCAACAGTGGTGTTGTCATTTGCAGCAACTCTTGGTGCCTGTCAATTGGCATTTAAATATGTCTTTGGTTTCCCAGGAGCAGATACAGGATTTCCACTTTTTGCCTTCGTATTCTTAGTGGCATTAGGTATTGATTACAACATCTTCTTGATGACAAGAGTTCGAGAAGAATCAAAGAAACTAGGAACCAGAGCTGGAACACTTAAAGCGTTAACTGTGACTGGAGGAGTAATTACTTCAGCCGGTGTGGTGCTTGCTGCAACATTTGCAGTGCTTGGATTGTTGCCACTGGTGTTCTTAGCTGAACTTGGTTTTGCGGTGGCATTTGGTGTGTTACTTGACACTATTTTGGTCAGATCTATTTTGGTGCCAGCATTAACAATTGGTATCGGTAAAAAAATCTGGTGGCCAAGTAAGTTAATGAATGGTAAAAATTAAGAAATAGTTCCAACGGCGAGGCGCATTTCTTGCACCTCGCCGTTTATTTTTTCTAATTTGTAAGCTGCTGGTCCAGTTTTTGAATCAGAATCAATATCACTTAATACTTCAACAGGCTCAATTCCTTTAAAGACAATACCGGTGTGATCATCTGTGGCAAATGCAGTTTCAAAAGTTCCATTTTTAATAAGGGACTGTATAAGTGGTCTTCTTTGAGCTTCTGAGTCATAGTGAACACCATTGGCATAGGGAAGAAGCGCTAATCCGTTATTGACTGGTTTTAATTCAGGACCAAATGAATCAGTTGTTCCACCGATAAACCAACAAATTGATCCAGCACTTACCCCAGATAAAACCGTGCCATTTTCCCAAGCAGTTTTTAATACTTCATCTACTTTGTGAAGTTTCCACACGGCTAAAAGATTTGCAACAGAACCTCCACCAACCCAAACTAAATCTGCATTGAGTAATCGTTTTTCTACATCTTCATTAGGTTGAGGAAATAAAGATAGATGTGTTACATCAACACTTAAATCACTTATTGCTTCATAACTTCTTGAAATATAAGAGGCATCATCACCAGTTGCTGTCATCATGAAACAAACTTTGGGACGTTCTTTTTTGGTCAATTCCAGTGCTTTTAAGAATGTGGCACCAGGTCTCATCACACCCCAGCGTTTAGTTGTTACAAATCCACCAGAGGTAGCAACTATGTATTTTTCTTTACTCACAATCCCAAACTTACCTTAACTAATGTTGCAGTATTTGTACCACTAAGAAGAGCTCCTTGAATTGAGGAAGTTACACGGTGATCTCCCGCAACAAACAAATCTTTATTAATTTGGTTTGAAGAAACAAGCGAAAATGGAGGAGTCATCTCAGGAAGGGCTTCCTTTATTTTGTACTCCTTGATCAATTCCCAATTCTCGGTGTTGACACCAAAAAGATGAGACAAATGTTTCTTCACACTTAATAAATCTGCGTTCTCGTTTGGAGAAATAGCAGAAGCTGAAACTAATACTTCACCATGAGGTGCATAACTTGGAGCAGCATTTGTTATAACTACAGCATTAGTTAGCGGTCCAGTTTTTTGAGAATCAACAAAAAGTATTGGTTTTGCCTTAACTATTGAATTAACACTTTTGTCTGCTTTGAAGTACCAAGTAGTTACCGAATGCATTTTTTTAGGTTCAAGTTTTAACCAAGATATTGCCGTTGTTGGGTCTGTGGCTACAACAATCTTTCGAGCCTGAATCTCACCATCTGAGGTAATTAGCTTGTTTTCTGAAATACTTAATACTTTTGTATTAAGGGAGATCTTTTCTTTTGGAAGTTTAGCTGCTAATTGATTTGAAATCTCTTGCATTCCTTTTGCTGGAACACTTGGTATTCCTTGCAAAAAGTTCTTCAAAACCACATCAAGAAATTTACGAGAGGTAGATAGTTCTGATTCTAGAAATACTCCTTGCAAAAAAGGTCTCAAGAGTTTTTCCAATAGTGCACCCTTAATTCCAGATTTAGTTAAAGATGCTTGTGCTGAGATATCTTTTGTGGTGGCAATTTGAGCATCAGAGGCAATCAAATACTGTAGAAAATATCTGACTAAGCCTAATTGACTCAAAGGATTTCCTGGTAAATCTCTTAGTAAACGAAAGCGAAAATCTTTACTTCGGAATGGATCAACAACTAATCTAAGACGTTTACCATCTCTTATTGCAACACCGGGAGTAAATGGCTTTAGATCCAAGACTTGGTAATCAATTAAACGTTTTCCTTCGGCATAGCTGGGGTTATATAACTGAAATCCTCGATCAAGAGTAAATCCATCAATAACATCTGATCTGACTCTTCCACCAACTCCATCTGATGCTTCAAAAATTTGAAAGTCAATTTTGTTTTTCTGTAATTCGATTGCACAAGCTAAGCCCGCTAAACCTGCGCCAATTATGGCGACTTCAACTTGCTTAGTCATTAATAGGTAATAGCTGAGTTTAAAGTGCTCAAAATATCTGAATGGTTAAATTTAAATCCAGAGGCTTTCAATTTAGAAGGTAAAACTTTACTTGAGCCAAGTGCTTCGACAGAAAATTCACCTAAAGCAATTTTGAGAGCAAAACCTGGAACGTTAAAAAAAGCTGGTTTATTAACTACACTTGATAAAGCTTTAGTAAATTCTGCATTTGTTACCGGACTTGGATTAGTTAGATTCACTCCACCAGTAAGTCTTACATCATCAATTAGGTGAAAAATTGCTCTAACTTCATCTTCCAGCGAAATATAGGACCAATACTGTTTTCCATTTCCTAATCTTCCCCCTAAACCAAATCTAAATAGTGGCAATACTTTCTTAAGTAATCCACCACGCTTACTCATGACTAATCCTGTTCGAGGATGAACTACTCTGATGTTGTTTTTTCTAACTCTTTGTGCGGCATATTCCCAATTGAAAACAACATCACTTAAGAAACCTTCACCTAGGCCAGCATTTTCATCAACTGCAACATCAGCGGTATCCCCGTAATAACCCATGGCTGAACCTGACACAAAAACTGAAGGGGGAGTTCTTAAGTTAACAATTGCATTAGCAAGAGTTTCAGTTGAATTAACTCTGCTATTTAAAATCTCTTTTTTGTATTTCTTAGTCCAACGATGATCGCCCACCCCAGCACCAGCAAGATGCACGATTGCTGTGGAATTCTCAAGTACGGCTAAATCAATGACTCCTTTATTGGGATCCCATTGAGATTCGTTCTTTTCTTTAGGAGTACGTCGAACAAGTTTTACAACTTCTATTTTATTTTTTTCAGCTTCTCTAACTAATGCAGAACCAATTAAACCGGAAGCACCGGTTATCACTAATTTCATTGTTTTTTATAAACCTAATTCAGATTCGAAATTAGCTTCTTCTAGTCTTACTTTCATTGAAGATAGGAATCTGGCAGCATCTGCGCCATCAACAAGTCTGTGATCGTAGGTAAGAGCTAGATAAACCATTTGTCTAATTGCAATCTGATCGTTTCCATCGCTTCCTTGGACCACAACTGGTCTTTTTACAACAGCACCAGTTCCAAGAATGGCTACTTGTGGTTGATTAATAATTGGTGTGTCAAACAAAGCGCCACGACTTCCGGTATTAGTCAAAGTAAAAGTGCCACCGCTTAATTCATCGGGAGTTACTTTGTTATCTCTGGTTCTGTTGGCAACATCTTGAATTTTTCTGGATAGCCCAGCAATTGAAAGATCTCCAGCGTCTCTGATAACTGGTACTAGTAAACCTCTAGGAGTGTCAACAGCAACTGCTAAATGGATTGCGTCGCTGTAAGCAATTTGAGTAGCATCAGCAGAAATTGTGGCATTAACTATTGGGAATTCTTTTAAAGTTTCAACTGCTACTTTGGCAAAGAAAGGAAGAAATGAAAGCTTTACTCCTTCACGAGCCACGAATGAGTCTTTAACTTTATTTCGAAGTGAAGCAATCTTAGTTACATCTACTTCAACCACACTTGTTAATTGTGCAGAAATATGAAGTGATTGCACCATTCTTTCGGCAATTACTCTTCTTAAACGAGTAGTTTGTTCAATTCGTCCGCGAAGTGGTTGTTCCACACTTGCGGCAGGAGTAGCAGGTTTTGCTGGAGCAGAAACTGGTGTTGGTGTTGCAACAGGAGCAGATACTGCAGCAGCAACAGGTGTCGCAACTGGTGGAGCAGCAGGAGCTGCAACAACTGGAGCGGCAACAGGTGTTTCTGTTGCATTCAAAACATCTTCTTTTTTAACTCGACCATTTACTCCAGAACCAGAAATTGTTGAAATATCAATCCCTTTTTCTTTGGCAAGTTGTCTAACAATTGGGGTTGCATAAGTATCTTTTGTTGAACTAGAAGTTGTGGCAAAAACTGTCGGAGTTGGAGTTGCAACTGGTGGCGCTTGTGGCACAACTACTGTTTCAACTTTTGGTGCAGGTGGTGGAGTTTGCACAACTGGTGCAGGTGCAGGGGTTGCAGGCTTTGGAGCAACTGCGCCGGCAGATGAAGAAATAACTGCCAATACTGCGCCAACTGCTGCTACTTGATCTTGTGAAACTTTAATTTCAGTAATTACTCCTGCTGCAGGAGATGGAAGTTCAGTATCAACTTTGTCTGTTGATATTTCAACAATTGCTTCATCTAGTGAAACGGAATCGCCCACATTTTTCAACCAACGTGTGATTGTTCCTTCAGTTACTGATTCACCTAATGCTGGTAACACAACATTTACAGTTGATCCACTTGCAGCAGGTGCTACAACTGGTGGTGCAACTGGAGCAGGTGCAGGAGTTTGTACAACTGGTTTTTCAATAACAGGTTCTGGTTTTGGTGTAGGTGGAGGAGTTTTCACAACTGGTGGTGCAACTGGAGCAGGCGCACTTGGTGTTGCTGATCCTGCTTCACCAATTACTGCCATAACACCGCCAACGGGAATAACAGAATCTTGCGCAGCTTTAATTTCTAATAAAACTCCAGCAACTGGAGAAGGAATTTCAGTATCGACTTTGTCCGTTGAAACTTCAACAATGGCTTCGTCAACTTTAATTACATCGCCCACATTTTTTAACCAACGAGTAACCGTTCCCTCGGTAACTGATTCACCGAGTTGAGGCATTGTTACGTTAGTTGCCATTTAAATATTTTCCTTTTCTATTTAATCGTGGGTGTGTAACGGTTTACCGGAAAGTGCCATTGCTGCTTCACCCATTGCTTCAGACATTGTTGGATGAGCGTGAATATATGGAGCAACATCTTCTGGGGACGCATCCCATGAATACATTAATTGAGCTTCAGCTAATAATTCGCCAACTCGTGAACCAATCATGTGAATTCCCACAATTTGGCCACCATTTTTTAGTGCAATTAACTTAATAAATCCGGCAGTCCTTAAAATTTGGCTTTTACCGTTTCCTGCTAAATCGTATTGAACTGTTCTTAATTGATCAGCACCGTATTTTTCTTTAGCAGCTGATTCATTTAATCCAACTGAGGCTACTTCTGGTTCAGAATAAACAACTCTTGGAATAGCAGTTACGTCGATTACTCTTGGATTCAAACCCTTAATGTGTTCTGCTACAAATATTCCTTCTTGGAAACCTTTGTGAGCCAATTGTGGGCCTCGAACAATATCTCCTACAGCATAAACATTTGCAAGATTTGTTTGTAAGTTTTCATTAACTTTAATTAATTCGCCATCAAATTCAAGCCCTGTTTCTTCAAATCCTTGATTTCTAGTTGCAGATCCTCGTCCCACAGCAACCAACATCAAGTCAGCTGCAAAAGTTTGTCCATCCTCAAGTTTTGCGACGACACCGTGCTTGGTCTTATCAACACCGGCAAATCGAACACCAGTAGAGAAATTGATGCCACGTTTTCTAAAAGCGCGTTCCATTGCTTTTGAAACTGCTTCATCTTCTGCAGGAACTAATCTTGGTAAACCTTCAATAATTGTTACTTCAGCACCTAATGATTTCCAAACGCTGGCAAATTCCACACCGATAACTCCACCACCAAGAATGATCACACTTGCTGGAACTTTACTTAATTTAAGCGCATGTTCTGAGTTAATAACTTGATTTCCATCAACTTCTAAATTTGGAAGTGATTTTGGAAAAGAGCCAGTGGCAAGAACTACATGTTTACCTTCAAATACTTGGTCTCCCACCATAACTTTGTTGGGACCAACAAATTTTCCATTTCCAGTTACATAATCAACACCACGATGTTTTACTAAACCTTGTAAACCTTTGTACAAACGATTAACAACACCATCTTTGTAATCATTTACTTGTGGCATATCAATGCCTAAAAGATTTGACTTAACACCAAACACTGCAGATTCGCGAACGCTGTCAGCAATTTCACCAGCATGAAGTAAAGCTTTAGTAGGAATACATCCTCTGTGTAAACAAGTTCCGCCAAGAACATCTCGTTCAATAAGGGCGACTTTTAAACCAAGTTGTGAACCACGTAATGCTGCGGCATAGCCGCCGCTTCCTGCTCCAAGAATTACTAAGTCGTATGTGGCCACTAGTAACCTTTCCTTCTGTTCCACCCTCGTGAGGCTTCTCTATGTATATCCTTTCACGCAAGCAAAAATAGGCAATTTTGGGTTTGAATGTGTTGAGAGGGAGATGACTAGTAAGTTTTTAAGCCATTTGGTGGGCTTCCCCAATAAGAACAGGTTTCACATCTTCACCCATGAGAAAGGCAGATTAACCCTACGATGTGCAAATCCCAAGCCCAGAAAGTCTTGACTGGTGTGAGATATTAATTAATTTTTTGCAAGTTTTTGAGCTAAATGCACAAGTGTTCTAACTCCTACACCTGTTCCACCAAAACCGTTGTATCCATAAGGAGCTCCTTCATTAAATGCAGGAGGTGCAATATCAATATGTACCCAAGGTGTTTTTTCGTCAACAAATTCTTGTAAGAAAGCAGCACCAACCATCATGCCTCCGGCTGGATTTGGAGTGAAACCAACATTTGCAATATCTGCTGTTTTGGAATCAAGAATTGTTCTTGATTCTTCTGGAATTTGCATTGGCCACATTGCTTCACCAACTTCTTTGGCACTGGCAAATACTTGATCTCTTGCTTCATCTTTATTAGCCATGATTCCTGCAGTTCTAGAACCAAGTGCCACAGTTGCGGCACCAGTTAATGTTGCTAAATCAATTATTAGATCTGGTTTATCAATTTGTGCTCTACCTAGTGCATCAGCTAAAACAAGTCTTCCTTCAGCATCGGTGTTTAAGACTTCAATAGTTTTTCCACCAAAAGTTGTAACAACATCACTGGGTCTTTGAGCACTTGCTGAAGGCATATTTTCAGCTAAAGCGGCATAAGCGGTGACATTAATTTTTAAATCAAGATCCATGATCGCTCTTAAGGTTTCAATAACAGTTGCAGCACCAGCCATGTCACATTTCATGGTGTGCATGGATGCAGGTGGTTTTAATGAAATTCCTCCGGTATCAAAAGTAATACCTTTTCCAACTAACGCTAAATGAAAATCAGCACCACGGGATTTGTAAGCAAGGCGAATAAATCTTGGTGGATTGATTGAACCTTGACCAACACCTAAGAGTGCGCCAAAACCTTGTTTCTTAAGTGCTTTTTCTTCAAGAATTTCTACAGTTAATTTCAAATTCTTTTTGAAAGTCTTTTTCACATAACGTGCAAAAGTTTCTGGATACATGTGACTTGGGGGAGTATTAACTAGGTTTCTAACGTTCTTAATTGATTCAGCAATAATTTGGGCTTCCTGAAAACTTGTTTTATTCACAAATAGATCATGAACCAAGATATTTACTTGCTTTAGAGTTTCAGATGATTTCTCATTTTTAGTTTTGAATTCGGTAAATGAATATGCACCAAGTTCCACTCCCATAGTTACCGCGTGTGTTGCAACGGTGGTATTTGTGGGCAGAGCAAAAAGTGCTGAGGATTTACCTACTAAAGACCTAGCAGCGACACCTGAGGCTCTTCTCAATGTTTCCATTTCAAGAGGTTGAGTTTTAGTGACTTTGCCAAGTCCGACACAAAGCACTCCACTTTTAATTGTTAGATAGGCAAGTTCTGATTTCTTACCTGAAAAGTTAGTTAACTTGATTGCTTCAATTATTTCATTTTTTGATGCTGCTTCAAAAGCAATGGCAGGTTCTAAGAACTCTGGTCCATTATCTGTTTGGGCAAAACCCACAACAAGTACTTCGTTTGCAGAAATATTTTTGGAATCAGTGAGGCGAGTAATTGACATAAGAAATAGCCTAGTAGCGTTTTGTTCTATGAGCGATTCAGCCAATCTAATTCATTCACCACTTCACCAACGCCATATTGAACTAGGAGCAAAACTTGCACCCTTTGGTGGTTGGGAGATGCCACTTGAATATTCAGGCGGTGGTGTTCTAGCTGAACATGGCGCAACTAGAGATGCAGTTGGAATCTTTGATGTTTCTCACTTGGGAACCGCAACTTTAACTGGACCAAATGCCGCTGATCGACTTAACGAAGTTTTAACAAATGATATAAATCGCATTAAGCCTGGACAAGCTCAATATTCCACCATTCTTACTGAAGATGGCACAGTAGTCGATGACTTAATTGTTTATTTAAGATCAAAAGATGAAGTATTAATAATTCCTAACGCTGGCAACTCAACAACAGTTTTAGAAATAATAAAGAAAAATATGCCCTCTGACATAGTTGTGAAGAATCTTCATACCGACATAGCAATCATTGCTATCCAGGGCCCTAAATCAATTGAATTAGTAAATGATCTAGGTCTTCCCACTGATATGGAATACATGTCATTTAAGGATGTTTCTTTTATGGGCAATTCAGTAACAATATGCCGTACGGGTTATACGGGTGAAAAAGGATTTGAAGTTTTAGTTCCAGCAGCAAATGCTGTGAATTTTTGGGATGAAGTTTTTGTTAAAGGACAAAAATATGGCGCTAAAGCAGTTGGTTTAGGTGCGCGAGACACTTTAAGAACTGAAATGGGTTACCCGTTGCACGGCCAAGATATTTCGTTAAAAATCTCACCCCTTGAAGCAGGTCTAAGTTGGGCAGTAATTTTAGATAAACCTAAATTCTTAGGTAAAGATGCTTTAGTAAAAGAAAAAGCAAATGGAGTAAAAAGAAAACTTGTGGGCATAAAAGCAATTGAACGAGCAATTCCCCGAGGTCACATGAAAGTTATTGATCAAAATAATCACGAATTGGGTGAAATTACTAGTGGTACTTTTTCTCCCACTTTGAGAGAAGGAATTGCATTAGCTTTACTTGAATCAAATGTAAAAATTGGCGATAAAGTTTTTGTTGATGTGCGAGGAAAAAATGTTGAATTCTTGGTGACTAAGCCACCATTTGTGGAATCTAAAGTTCGCTAGCTTTTACAGCACTTACCGCTAAGGCAAGTTCTGCCAAGGGGTGAGCGTTTTCTTTTGTGTTCATAATTGTTTTGCAGCCCATAAATTTAATTGCTTCAGTTAGTGCTGGAATTACAGGTGTATTTGCTATTAGTAAATAGTCTTTTATTTTGGAATTAGATCTCATGGCGACAAAACCTAAAGCAATAGCACCTGGTCCTACCAAGATTGTTTTAGTTTGTCTTGAAGCTGATGCAATCAATGCGTTGAATGCAGCATAAGCATTTTCACCTAAAGTCTTAGTGATTACTTCTTGTGAATCTGATTTTAAAGTTCTGGTAACCCGCAATAAATCTCTTAAATCTCCAGCATCTTTGACCCATTGATCATCATTGCCCACACTTGATTTACCTAACAGTGATGCAGCATCAATTGTTAGAAAAGCACCAATTAACCCACTTGCCAAAACTATGTCATGAGATGCATAAATTCCAATTACAGAAGTATTAGCATCAATTGCTTTATTTACATCATTTTTATTTTCACCAGAAAGCTTTTTATGTTCAACAGCAACAGGAGTGAGATCAGACCAATTAAATTTGGTGTCATCAAAGCCAAGTGCGAGAACTGAATTAATCACGCATTTAAGACTACAGGTTTAGAAAAATTGGCTTTCTTGGTCATGCGTCGCATTGCTTTAAGCAACGGGTTAGCAAGAAAAAATAACAAAGTAGCGGTAACGATTCCTCTGGGTAAGTCATAACCAAAACTTGTCAAAAGACTAAATCTGACCCAGCGGGTCAATTGTTCGGTGATAGCTAAACCAGGTTGAAAAGATATTTCAGGCAAAAGCCCATTTGCGAAAGGCCAGAACCAAAGGTTGAGTAGTAGACCTGCGATAAAACCAACTAGAAATCCGTAACAGACCATCAACACTATTTCTTTTTTTCCAGTTAGTTTAGGAAGTAACCCAGCTCCTGCCCCAACCCACGCTGCCACCAACATTTGAAACGGTAGCCACGGGCCAATACCGCCAGTTAAAATCGCTGAACCAAGAATTCCAATTGCGCCCAAAACAAAACCAAAACTTGCACCAAGGGCTCTACCGCCAATAATGATGATTGCCCAAACTGGTTCCAAACCAGCAACGTGCCCACCCAATGGTCTAACAGCTGCTACAACTGCGCTGAGCACTCCCAGAATTGCTAAAGATCGTGAATCAATTCCGCCTTGCATCACATCAGCTAAAGCCACCATTAAAACTAAGGGGACTATTAGGAGCAACAAAATAGAAGCGTTATCAGAATTATTACTAAATGCAGAATCATTTTGTATCAGAAATGGCCATAAGAATGCCATCAAACCAATTAAAGTTGTCACAACCATAGAAATTGTTGTTAAAGAATTTACTTTTATTAGTTTCATCTTAAATCTTCGAGTGCGAAAGCAACATCTGAAACAGTCAGCCAATTAGCTGGAGACATAACTTTAGAGACTTGCGGTGAAAACATGGGGGAACTAGAAAGCACTTCACTAACTGGACCATCTGTAACAATTTCTCCATCAGCCAACAAAATAACTCGAGTAGCCACTTCAGCTGCCAATTCTACATCGTGGGTGGCAAGAATTATGGTGTGATTCTTTTTACCTAATTTTTGTAAGTTACTTACTAATTGTCTTTTGGCTGCATAATCAAGTCCCCGAGTTGGCTCGTCTAACAGAATCAAAGGTGGTTTAGCTGCCAGCACCACTGCTAGTGCTAAAGATAATTTTTCCCCTTCAGATAGATCACGTGGATGAGCATTTTCTGAAACATCAGTAGTTAATTGCTCAAAAATACTAAACGTAGTGCCCGGCACAGCATCAGAATCACTGTCACTGGAAATGCATTCGTTAATCACTGAATCAGCAATAAGTAAATCTGTAGGTTCTTGGGGAACAAGACCCACACTTTCAATTAAAGATTTTCCTTTTAGAGTTAAAGGATTTTTTCCGTTGACTAAAATTTTTCCACTCGTTGGTTCAAGTAAACCCACAAGTAGGGACAGCAGTGTTGATTTACCAGATCCATTTCTACCCATTAGGGCCACAATTTCTCCATCAGAGATGTCTAAATCAATATGTCTTAAAGCACGCAGGTTCCCATAGTTAAAATTAAGATTTTCTACACTCACCAAAGTTTTGGTGGGAACATTTACTCTAATTCTTGGTTTAGATTTCTCTAATCTGGTTCTTAATTCATCAGCAAATTTGCGCGCATCTCTAACAGTTAAAGGAAGTGGTGACCAGCCTGCGGTTCTGCCTAATTCCACAACTGGGGGAGCCAATAAAGAACTAGCAAAAACTTGGGCTGGTCTATCTGCATAAACTTCAGCTTCACGATCAACCACAATTACGCGATCTGCATATTGCACAACTCTTTCTAATCTGTGTTCAGCTAATACAACTGTTAACCCCAAATCGTGTACCAGTCTTTGTATTGCTGCTAAAACTTCTTCGGCAGCAGTGGGATCAAGTGCGCTGGTTGGTTCATCTAGTACTAAAACTTTGGGATTAGTTGTTAAAACTGAAGCAATTGCAACTCGTTGTCTTTGCCCTCCAGAAAGTGTGGCTAGTGATCTATTTCTTAACTCAGCCAAACCTAATAAATCAAGAACTTCTTCTACTCTTCTTCTCATCGTGCTGGGAGCAATACCAAGTTGTTCCATGCCATAGGCAAGTTCATCTTCCACAAGATCGGTAACAAATGATGCGCGGGGATCTTGTCTGACAACTCCTACTAGATCAGCAAAATCTCTGGGTGGAAACTCTCTAATGGAGCGACCGTCAACAGAAACATCTCCAGTTAAATCTCCGCCCGTAAAATTAGGAACTAAACCGTTTAATAGTCCCAGGAGGGTGGATTTACCTGAACCAGTCTTACCAACTACTAAGACCAATTCTCCGGCTGGAATCGTTAGATTCACATTTTCAAGAATTGCAAAATTAGTGTCACTATATTTAAACGTTACGTTTTCAAATTTGATCATGCAGCTTGCCTATTTACTTGATTGGAAACTTTAAATAAATCTGAAGTTGGCCGAGAAGTCAATGGTGGTTTTGGGGAAAAGGTTATCGCTAAAACTGACACCCAAATGCTGGAAAGTGTTATGAAATTTATTTGCGGAAAACTCAGTGGACTGCTCAGAGGGTTAAGCACAATATTTTCAGTAAATCTCATTGCCACTAAACCAAACAGTGCAGTGGTAATGACTAGTACTTCTGGAATGTGCCACTTATCTGGACGATATTTAGTCCTAGAAGCATTCTGGCCAGCAAACCTCAGCGCAAAAAAGGAAAGTGCGATACCAATGATCATTGTTAATAAACCAATTTTTGACTGACTAAATACGCCTAATAATCCAGCCAACCCTAAAAGTATTCCCAATAATCCGCCCAGCATAAAAATATTTGTAAGTTTTCTTTTTAAAGTGCTTTGATGTATTCGTCTGCCATAACCTCGAGAGTCCATGGCTGAGGCTAACAGCAAAGCTCTTTCCATAGCACCTTCTAAAACGGGCACAAATGTTTTAGCTAAGGCAGGAATCCCAGTAGTTTTTCTGCCTCTCAAATATTGTGCATCTCTTACCCGCTTGGCATCAAATGCAAGTTGGGGAGCAAAAGTTAAAGCTACCGTAATTGATAAACCAACTTCATAAAGTGCTGCTGGAATTGATTTGAGCATTCTGGTTGGTGAAGCTAAAGATTGAGCACCACCAATGCAAACCAGAATTGTGGCAAGCCTTAAGCCTTCTTGGAACGCAAATAAAACAGTATTGGCTTTAATTTCACCACCTAATTTAACTCCTGCAAAAAAACTGGGTAGATCAATTTCGGGAAGAGTAAATAATAAGGTGTCACCGAAAATATCGGGTGTAATAATTACTAAAAGTATTCTAAAAATAATCACAAATCCTGCAGCGAATAAATAGCCTTTTATCGATTTAGACCAGGGGGCATCACTTTTTCTGAATTTCACTACAAGTAAAACTACCGAAATTATTGAAAGTAAAAATATTGGATTTTTAGTACCTGCAGCCATTGCTGCTAACAAAATTGCCCATAACCACCAAGCACCAGAGTGTAAAAATCGTTGTTCAGCTAAGGACAAGGGCTTATGCCATCTGCGGGGGGCAGATGGCACAAGAGTCTTATTTTTCAGCAATTTAATTATTTCTTTTTACGCATTTTCAAAACTAGCGCCAAAGCTACAATTATTACTGCTGCCAAACCAATAAGTTGCACGTTAGTGTTCATTGGATTGTTATTTTCTTCTGCTGGCATTTCCATTGTGGCCATATCTTCAGCTGGAGCAGTTTCAGGTGCGCCTGAAGTTGTGGAAGTAATTTCTAAACCACATTCTTCTTTAGGATAACCGTTAATACCACAAACGAATCCATCATTTGCTCTAACATCTAATCCTGCTGCATTTAATGCATCTGCGGCAGTTTTACCTGTTTTAACAGTTACACACTTAATAACATTTGCTGTTGGAGGAGTTTCTCCTTCAGGGGAGATTGCTTGATCACCGAACTCAACAACCACGGCAACTCTTGAAGCTCCTGCTTGCTCTGCAGTATCTGGACAAAGTTCTGCAAATACTGCACTTTCATTTGGTGGCAAACCGTTGTCTGCTCCAGTGATTGCAAATTTGTATCCAGTAACCATTTGATCTGTTGCTAAAGAACCTTTTTCATCAGCAGGACCAAAATTTGAAAACGACCATGATTCGTCTGCTGTTACCCAATATGTCCAATAACGATAATCAGCAGCATTTGCTGGTGTTATTGAAAATAGGGAAGTGAAAATACTTGCAATAAAAATTACTGCGATATTTCTTTTTAACTGCTTCATTCGTTTCTCCTCGTGCTTTTGGCCGTAGGTGAGCGAAATGAGCGAGGCTTAAGAATTAATAATCTAAATACAAAACCCTTTGCATCAATAGATACAAAGGGAAGGTGGATCTAGAAAAACAATCCGGCCTGCCCCGTTTTCCTCGACGGCGCGTTGGACGACTCATTCCTTGTTAGGTAATCCGACTTGTCATTTGGCACCAGATTTTTCATCTGGTGAATGACCCACGGTTGCGGGACAGTGCCGGTATCCGACCGGCTTCCCCTTTTACAAGGAACAGGTTTTCTTGCTTAAAAGACAACTTACATGGGCACACTCCATCCCAGTCAATGGCAAAGAGGTGGTGAGTTGTGAAACTATTTATATAGGGAAACACAAGTTGTCGCGGGGGCACACTTGAATTTTCTCTAAGAGCAGGAGAAAGTCAAAATGGCATTTACCTGGGTTTATTTAGATGAAGCAGGAAAACCAGTTGCAGACTTACCAAAAGAAGCAGTGATCGCAGAATATCAAACCAGAGCAGAAGCTGAAAGCTGGCTAACCACTAATTGGAAAAGTTTACTAAATGGTGGAGTACATCAAGTATCTCTTTGGGATGGAACTGAATTGGCCATGGAAAACATGAGCCTTCATCCAGCTTAAAAAATTACTTAAATTCTTTTGGCGCTCCACCAATTTTTACAATTGATGGTGGAATACGTAATTGTCTTAATTGCAATGCACGCATAAGGCCATAAAAAACTGCCCCTTTTCTTTCCTTAGGATCTAAGTAAGTTGCATTGATTTCCTTTTTAATTTTGAATCCCAACAAAACTTCATCAAGCAATGTGCCAAGCATCATTACTAACCACAGGAAATAAACAACTCGAGCAATTGTTGGATTGGGTATTAAAGATAGAACTAAAACAATTAAAGCTAAAGGTAGGAATAATTCACCAAAATGCCAACGAGAATCAACCAGGTTTCTTACATGTCTTCTGACTGGACCTTTATCTCTAAACGGCATAGCCCATTCTTCGCCTCGGTTCATTGCTAAACGAGTTTCTAATCTTTGCTCGCGAGCACGTTGACGAACGGCTACTTTTGCTTCTTTGGAATCTTTAGGAACTTTCAAAGCTTTCTTACGCGCAGCTTCAGCGTCTTTGCGTTTAGGAGTTGGTTCTGATTTCATAATTGTTTTCTAGGTTAGCAGGTTTTATTACGCCCCTGGCAAAGCCAACATTTGATTGAGGGCGATGCGGGCATAGGCCTTGGTGTCTTGGTCAACTTTGATCTGATTAACAACGTTTCCATTTACTAGATTTTCTAATGAGGCAACTAAATGAGGCAAATCAATTCTGTTCATGGTGGAGCAATAACAAATTGTTTTATCTAGAAAAGAAATGTTTTTATCGGGAAATTCTCGAGCAAGGCGCCTGACCAGATTTAGTTCTGTTCCAACAGCCCAACTAGTTCCAGGCCTTGAAGCTTTAATAGTTCTGATAATTCCTTCAGTCGATGCCACCACATCAGCTGCCTCTGCTACTTCATTGACACATTCTGGATGAACAATGATTTTTACATCCTTTATGCGCTGTCTTACATCCATTACTGATTTCATATTGAATCGGGCATGAACTGAGCAGTGACCTTTCCACAGAATCATTTTGGCGTTGACAAGTTCAGCATCAGTTAAACCACCGCGAGGTTTTAAAGGATTAAAAACTACGCAGTCTTCCTTTTTCAATCCAAGTCTCATCACAGCAGTATTTCTACCTAAATGTTGATCAGGTAAAAATAAAACTCTTTCACCTTTGGCAAAAGACCATTCCAAAGCTTTTTGAGCATTAGAAGATGTACAAACTGTGCCACCATTTTTTCCGGTAAAACCCTTAATTGCTGCAGTTGAATTCATATAAACAACTGGCACTGTGGTTTTGGCAATTCCTAAATCTTCTAGTACTGACCAACAAGTTTCTACTTGACTAATTTCAGCCATATCAGCCATAGAACAACCTGCTGCTAAATCTGGCAAGATTACGTTTTGTAAATCAGAGGTAAGAATGTCGGCACTTTCGGCCATGAAGTGAACACCGCAAAATACTATGTAATCAGCATTTGGTCTTGCTGCTGCATCTTTTGCTAATTTGAATGAATCTCCAGTGGTATCAGCAAATTGAATTACTTCATCTCTTTGATAGTGATGGCCCAAAATAAATAAACGATCACCTAATTTTTCTTTGGCAACTAGAGCTCGCTCCACTAAATCAGGGGCAGAAGCTTTGGGTAATTCACCAGGACACTCCACACCTTTTTCAGTGTCGGAATCGGAAAAGTTTCCTAAAAGATGCAACAAAGGTGTTGCAGCAGGTTCAGTCCAAGTTGGTGCCATATACCAATCGTGTCATGTTCTACTAATCTGTGCGAGTGCGCATAGTAATTGCTCCAGACTCATTTACCGGTACCTTGACGGCTGCTCAAGCCGCTCTAGCGATCAAAACAGGTTGGGAAAAAACCACAAAAGCCGATTTCTTTTTAGCACCCATGAGTGATGGAGGGCCTGGCTTTATTGATGCCATTGAATTTGGCTTCGGAGGAAACAAAATTCATCAACAAATAACAGGCTTAGAGGGCACCACTATTACTGCACCAATTTTGATAGTTGGGAGAACTGCTTATATTGAATCTCATTTAATTGTGGGCCCACAATTTATCACCAAACAGCCCCGAACTCCCGATAAATACACATCTAAAGGAATTGGTGAATTAATTAATGTTGCAGTGCAACGAGGTTGTCAAACAATATTTGTGGGAGTGGGAGGAACTGCTTCTATTGATGGTGGGGCAGGAATCCTAGAAACTGTTGAAAAAGAAACTCTAGGTGATGTTGAACTTGTCGCCGCAACAGATGTTGATGTGTTACTACTTGGTAATCGTGGTGCGGCTAAAGGTTTTGGCGAGCAAAAAGGTGCCAGCAAAGAATTAATTGAGGAATTAGAAAACAAACATGAGACTTTAGCTAAAAACACCCCTAAACGTAGCGACAACAAAGATGCATCTCAAATGCTTGGTGCCGGTGCAGGTGGAGGAATTGGATTTGGTCTAATGGCACTAGGTGCAAACAGAGTTAGTGGATTAGATCTGGTAACTGAATCTTTTGATTTAGCACACGAAATAGCAAATAGCGATTTAGTAATAACTGGCGAAGGTAAACTTGATTGGCAAACCTTAAGAGGGAAAGTAATAACTGGTGTTGCACAAATTGCCAATGAAAGTGCGATCTCTTGTTTAGCACTATGTGGTCAAGTCATTGCAGGTAAAAGAGAATTAGCAGCTGCTGGAATTGTTGGGGCTTATGGCTGCATCGAAGAAGGCGAAGAATTACCCGATGACCCATTTATGGCCCTGGTTTTCCTCGCGGAGCGGGTCAGCAAGACATGGTCGCAATAACGTGGCAATATAGACAGTGAAGGAAAGGTAAAACATGACCGCTGAAACCACCAACACCGAAGGTGTTTTGTTAACTGAATTTGCAACAACCAAAGTTCGTACTCTTTTGAGTCAAGAAGGAAGAGATGATTTAGCTCTTCGAATTGCTGTGCAACCAGGTGGATGTTCAGGCATGCGTTACCAATTATTTTTTGATGATCGCTCCCTAGAAGGAGATGCCACTCACGCATTTGGTGATGTGAAAGTAGTGGTAGACAAAATGAGTGTTCCTTACTTAATGGGTGCAACTATTGATTTTGTTGACACTATTGAGAAGCAAGGTTTCACGATTGATAATCCAAACGCCGGGGGATCCTGTGCGTGCGGTGATTCTTTCCACTAAATCTTTCTTTTCCTTAAATAATCACTATTCTTTCTATTTGTGACATTAAATATTGCAATCACTGGCTCCATTGCCACAGATCATTTAATGCGCTTTCCAGGAAAATTCACTGACTCATTAGTTGCAGACAAATTAGATCACGTTTCGCTATCTTTCTTAGTTGATGATTTACAAATTAGACGAGGTGGCGTTGGAGCTAACGTTGCTTTTGCCATGGGCAAGATGGGACTTCGACCAATTTTGGTTGGAGCTGTTGGAAAAGACTTTGCTGAATATAGATCTTGGTTAGAAAGACACAATGTTGATTGTGAATCAATTCATTACAGTGAAGAAAAACATACCGCCAGATTTGTGTGCACCACAGATGAAGTTGCTAATCAAATAGCTTCCTTTTATCCCGGTGCAATGAGTGAATCAAATCAAATAGAACTAGGTCCAGTAATTGATCGTTTAGGAAAAATAGATTTTATTTTCATTGGCCCAAGTGATCCAGAAGCAATGATTAAACATACTGAAGAAGCAAAACAAAGAGGAATAGCTTTTATTGCTGACCCAAGTCAGCAAATGGCTCGCATGGATGGAAAACAAATTGCTCAATTAATTGATGGTGCTGAGTATTTATTTATGAATGAATACGAATCATCTTTAATTGAAAAGAAAGTCGGTTGGAACACTGATGAATTGATGAAAAGAGTTGGCACCGTCGTTACAACTCTTGGTGCCAAGGGTGCACGCATTCAAAGTAAACATGAAACTATTGCCACAGTTGCTTGTCCACCAGAAGCCGAAAGAATTGATCCAACTGGAGTGGGAGATTCATTTAGAGCAGGTTATTTAGCAGCACATTCATGGGGATTAATTCCTGAGCGTTGCGCACAAGTTGGTTCCATGCTTGCAACCTATGTAATTGAAACTGTGGGAACGCAAGAATACACATTTACCAATACCGAATTTGTTAATCGATTCTCATCATTTTATGGTGCAAGTGCATCAAGTGAAATTGAAAAACATTTAGTTAAATAACTTTATGCCCACACCGCTTGAGCCTTCGGTTTGGGATTTTCCAACGCTAGAGCAAATGCCTGAAGATGATTTAGTGATTTTGGGTGCTGATTTAAAACCAGAAACCGTGATTGATTCCTACCAGCATGGGATTTTTCCTATGCATATTCCAGTTGCAAACAAACGAGAAATTGGTTGGTGGTCCCCGCAGCAACGAGGAATTTTACCTTTGCACAAAATAAATATTTCTAAATCTTTACAAAAATCAATGAAAAAGTTTCAAGTTACTTTCGACCAAGCTTTTGATCAAGTAATTGATGGCTGTGGGGATGATAAAAGGCCACAAGGCTGGATCAATAAAGAAATAAAGATTGCCTATAAGAAATTATTTGAATTAGGTTATGTGCACTCAGTTGAAGTCTGGAATAAGAAAGATGAGTTAGTTGGTGGACTCTATGGCGTGGAAGTTAGAGGATTATTTGCTGGAGAATCAATGTTTCATAGAGAAACTGATGCTTCCAAAACTGCCATGGTTTATCTAGTTAACAGATTGAAAGAAGCTGGGGGAGAAAGAATTTTTGACGTGCAATGGCAAACCCCTCATTTAAAGTCTATGGGAGTAATAAAAATTCCTAGAAGCAAATATCTTTCACTTCTTCCAGAAGTGATGAAAACTAAACCTGCTTTTTAAATTCCTGCAGATTCTTTTAATTCTTTCATAGTTTCATTCAAAGCTTTTATGAAATCTAAAATATCTGCATCCTTAGTATCAAATGGCAATGAAATTCTGATATTAATTTGATTATCAAAACCCATGGCAGCTAAAACATGAGAAGGTTTTACTTGATCAGGTGTACAAGATGATCCACTGGAAATTGCAAAACCTCTCTTACTTAAACCACTAACTAAAGCTTCTCCATCGATGTTTTTAATTACTGCTGCTAACACATGAGGAAGCCTTGCAACAGGATCACCCAGCAGAGTTATATCTAAATTACTTGCCAGCAATTGCCTGAGATCATTAATCAATGTGCCAAGGGATTTGGCAATTTCCGATCTATTTAAGGTTATTTCTTCAAGGCTTGCCCCAATTGCCACAGCGTGTGGAATGGATATGTTGTTGGAAAATTTATGATTTTCTCGCCCATCGTCTAGCAGGATTGATTTGAATCTCACATTTCTTTTCACAACCAAAATATCAATTCCAATAGGAGCACCCCAAGTAGCAGGTTTTAGAAGTAATACATCCCAATCACTTCCCAGGTTCACTAAACCAGCAGTCATAGTGGCATCTACAAACAAAGGAATATTTAATTCCTGACATTTTTTGTAGATTGGATTTATTGGTTGTTGGGTACCAACTTCATGATTAGTAAATTGCAAAACAGCTAAACCTGGTTTGTTAGTTGTAAGGGAGTCAATAAATTGGCTTTCATTAACACGGGCGAATTTATCAACAGGAATTTCAAAAGTAGAAAAATCCTTTAATCTTTCAATTATTGCTTTTTGTTCCACTGCGGAATAAACAACTGTTTTATTATCCAAGGCTTTGAGAAGTCCACTAATTGTTAAATCAATTCCTGCATTTCCCGAAGGAATAAATGAAACTTCATCTGGGTTAACTTTCAATCTTGCAGCAATTGATGCTCTGGCACTATCAAGTAGAAGCCGAGCAGAACGAGAATCGTGATAGAGCTTGGTTGGATCAACAAAGGCATAATCAGGAAGAGATCCCAAGGCTTTTTTTGCAGCAGGGTGAATAGGATGAGAACTTAAAGTGTCGAAGTTATGCGTATGTGCACTTGTGCTTGAAGACATGTGTTTAACGTTACTCGCCCTTGTTTTCCTCACAAAGCCTTGAGTGCACTAATCTGTTATATATACAGTGCAATCTTAAAGGAGAATTGGGTTTCGTGCGCAAAATTCGTGCCGGTCTAATCCTGGGATCTGTTTTCCTACTTTCAGCCTGTTCTAAAGCTGCTCAAGATGAAACTTTGCGAATTGGATTTCCCGAACCTACAACCACTGAAGGAATCCTGATACTAAATCTGTGGCAAGGAACTTGGATTGTTGCCCTAGGTGTGGCTGCCCTTGTTCTTGGTTTACTTTTTGCAGCACTAATTCTTTATCGTCGTAGAAGTGATGCTGATGTTCCAAAACAAACTCGTTACAACATTCCTTTAGAGATTCTTTACACAATTGTTCCACTAGTTATTGTGTTAGGACTTTTCTTCTTTACCGCAAGAGATCAATCAACTTTAATTAAATTAACCGGAGAACAAAAACACACAGTTAATGTGGTTGGTTTTAGATGGTCTTGGATTTTTAATTACAAAGAAGCGGGTGTTTATGAAATTGGCACCCCAGCACTTCCTCCTACTCTTTATTTGCCAGTTGATGAAAAAGTTAAATTTGAATTAACTTCACCAGATGTAATCCACTCATTCTGGGTTCCAGCATTTTTAATGAAGATGGACGTAGTTCCAGGAAGACTCAACGCTTTTGAATTAACCCCGACTAAGCCTGGTGAATTTGTTGGTAAATGTGCAGAGCTTTGTGGAGTAGATCATTCTCGAATGTTATTTAACGTCAAAGTTGTCTCTCGCGCCGAATTTGACCAACACATTGCTGATTTGAAAGCCGCCGGTCAAGTTGGTGCTTTAACATCAGGAAGAGTAGAAACAAGTGGTAACCCAGATTGTCTTGGTAACCCTGAATTAGCTGGATGTAAGGCGGAAAACTAAATGACGTTAATTGAAGATCGTCCAACAGTTTCATCTCACGCTCATGCAGCAAAAAAGAACACCATGGGCAGAACCATTGTTAAATGGATGTCTACGACAGATCACAAAATTATTGGAAATCTTTATTTAATTACCTCATTTATCTTCTTCATGATTGCCGGTTTAATGGCAATGGTTATCAGAGCAGAATTAGCCAGACCTGGTTTGCAATTTGTCACAAATCAGCAATACAACCAAATGTTTACCATGCACGGAACAATTATGTTGTTCCTGTTTGCAACTCCATTGTTTGCTGGTTTTGCAAACGCGATCATGCCACTTCAAATTGGTGCACCCGATGTATCTTTTCCCAGACTTAATCTTGTTGCCTACTACATGTTCTTATTTGGTGGAATAATTGTTGTCTCAGGTTTCTTAACCCCAGATGGTGCCGCAAGTTTTGGTTGGTTTGCTTATGCACCACTTTCTAACGCTGTTCACTCGCCAACTATTGGCGCAGATCTTTGGATAATTGGACTAGCCATTAGTGGTTTGGGAACAATTCTTGGCGCAGTTAACTTTGTTACCACAATTTTGACTATGAGAGCTCCTGGAATGGTGATGTTTAGATTGCCAATTTTTACCTGGACAATCCTTCTAACAAGTGTGTTAGTTTTGATGGCTTTCCCCGTACTTGCCGCATCTTTAGTTGTGTTGGAAGTAGATAGAACTTTTGGTGCCCAAGTATTTGACGCAGCAAATGGTGGAGCAATTTTATGGCAACACTTGTTTTGGTTCTTTGGCCATCCAGAGGTTTACATCATTGCCTTGCCATTTTTTGGAATAATTAGCGAAGTAATTCCAGTATTTAGTCGTAAACCAGTTTTTGGTTATAAAGGTTTAGTTTTTGCCACCATTTCAATTGCAGGACTCTCAGTTGCAGTTTGGGCACATCACATGTATGTCACAGGAGCTGTGTCATTGCCATTCTTTGCGCTAACCACCATGTTGATTGCTGTACCTACCGGAGTTAAATTCTTTAACTGGATTGGCACAATGTGGCGAGGATCAATTTCTTTTGAAACCCCAATGCTTTTTGTTATTGGATTCCTTATTACTTTCCTTTTGGGTGGATTAACCGGCGTAATGTTAGCAATGCCGCCAATTGATTTTCATGTCTCTGATTCATATTTCGTAGTAGCACATTTTCATTACACCGTATTTGGAACTGTAGTTTTTGCAATGTTTGCAGGGTTTTATTTCTGGTGGCCAAAATTCACCGGCAGAATGTTGGATGACTCACTTGGTAAAATTCACTTCTGGACAGTGTTCATTGGTTTTCAAGTAACTTTCTTGATTCAACACTGGTTAGGTATCAAAGGAATGCCGAGACGTTATGCCGATTATTTAGCCAGCGATGGCTTTACATTAGGAAACACAATCTCAAGTATTGGTTCATTCTTACTTGGTGCTTCCACATTGTTCTTCCTGTGGAATATTTACAAAACTTGGAGAACTGCCCCCTTAGTAAAAGTAAATGATCCATGGGGTTGGGGAATGAGTTTGGAATGGGCGACTTCATGTCCACCACCAAGACATAACTTCACAGAATTGCCACGAATTAGATCTGAGCGTCCAGCCTTTGATGCAGCTCATCCTGAACTTGCTGACCTGGATGCACCAGTTAGATTAAATATTTTGGATGATGCCATTGGTGGACCAAAGTTAGGGAAAAGAAATTAAATGAAATCTGGTGGATATCTATTTCTTCTAGGTGGTCTTTTCTACATAATCACAGGAACTATTTATTACGTGGTAACTAGAGAACCAGTTGGCACAACTGCTTTAATTTTGACAGCAGGACTTGCTGAACTTGTGGCGTTCTTCTTGCTTTTCACTCAAAATAGACTTGGTTACCAACCAGAAGATAATTCTGAAGCAGAACAAAATGAAGCACCAGCTGATTATGGTTTCTACTCACCTCATTCATGGTGGCCCATGATTGCAGCAGCTGCTACAGCAGTTATTTTCTTGGGTTTAATTTTTGCAGTGTGGATTTTGTTATTAGGGCTTGGTTTAGTGCTCTTTGCTGTCTGGGGCTGGTTATTTGAATATTGGAAGTTTGAAAGAGTAGAACCAATTAGGCATTAAGTTGAAAAAATTTCAGAAGAGAAATGAAAATAATTCCTCTCAAAGTACTAAGTTAAATCGAATTTCACCCCTTGCAGATTTCTTCAAGCAAGAATCAGCTTCAGGAAAACTAATTGTTTTAGCCTCTCTTGTGGGATTACTCATTGCCAATAGTCCTTGGGGTAAAAGCTATTTTCAAATCCTTGAGTCAACATTTTCACTCTCCTTATCAGCATTTAACTTTGAAATGGACTTATTACATTTTGTAAATGATGGACTGATGACAATTTTCTTTTTCGTGGTGGGCCTAGAAATAAAAAGAGAATTAGTTGAGGGGCATTTATCAACTCTGAAAAATGCAGCTTTGCCTTTCTTTGCAGCAATTGGAGGAATGCTTGTTCCTGCATTGATCTACTTGTCTATTGCTGGAGACTCCTATAGTTCAGGATGGGCTATACCTGTTGCCACAGATATTGCATTGGCAGTTGGAGTTTTGGGATTAATTGGCAGTAAAAGTATTTCAATTCTGAGACCATTTCTGTTAGGACTTGCAGTAATTGATGACATAGGCGCAATTTTAATTATTGCTGTTTTCTTTTCGGTTGGGGTTAATTTCTCCTGGTTATTAGCAGCTGGAGTCTTAGTTTTAATAGTGGTTTTAACTAAATATTTAGATATTAGATTCACAACTGTTTACATCTTTTTAGGATTAATTCTTTGGTTGTGTCTTTATAAATCTGGGGTGCATCCGACCATGGCAGGAGTAATTCTTGGCCTGCTTGCACCAGCTATTCCATTTATTTCTAAAGAATATGTAGACACAGAAGAAACAGAAGAATTAGTGAACCTATCGAGTGTGGATCACGTTGCCAAAACCAAGAAAATTGCTAAAAACTCTGTTTCGGTAGTGGAATGGCTTTTGCACCAAATACATCCCTGGACAGCCTTTCTAATTGTTCCACTCTTTGCATTTGCAAATTCTGGAATAGTAATTTCTGCGCAAAGTCTGCAAGAGGCACTAAATTCTCCGCTTGCTTGGGCAATTTTTGCAGGACTAGTCGCTGGAAAACCTTTAGGAATTTTAGCTTTTAGTTTTGTGGCCATCAAAACAAGTGTGGGAGCGTTATCTGGAACAGTTAAATGGCGAGAGATCTTTGCCACTGGAAGCTCGGCTGGTATTGGTTTTACCGTTTCAATCTTTATTGCCAAACTTGCTTTTACTGATCCGAATTTGCAAAACCTTGCCATCTTGAGTGTCCTGGTTGCATCGGTATTTAGCGGAGTTCTTTCCCTGCTCTTATTCAAATTGGGAACTTCGCAAAAATAAGTGCCTTTGTGCCCTCACGCACAAACTTCCCTCACGAGGGGTGAAAAAATGTTCAAAAAATATTGCTAAATCTCTTTCATTTGTTCACAATGTTCGGGTATGAATACCTACTAAGCGCTTAAGCCGCGATGGACGCGGCTGCTCTGGGAGGTGCGCTAAATGGCTAGAAATTCTGCACAGCATGAAGCTGACGCAAGAAAGTTAGCTGAACTGGGTTACAAGCAACAGTTCGAACGTAAATGGAGTGGGTTCTCAAACTTCGCTGTTTCGTTTTCAATTATTTCTATTTTGTCTGGATGTTTCACAACATTTAGCCAAGCTTGGAATAACGGTGGACCGGTTGCAATTTCAGTCGGTTGGCCAATTATTGCTTCATTGATTTTGATCATCGGTTTTTGTATGGCTGAACTTGTTTCTGCCATGCCAACAGCCGGTGGTATTTACTACTGGTCATTCAAGTTAGGTAAACCAGTTCATGGTTGGCTAACTGGTTGGCTAAACCTTGTTGGTTTGATTGCTGTTATTGCTGGTGTGGATTATGGTTTCGCAACCTTCTTCACCTTCACTGTCAGCTTGTTCAACCCAGCATGGAGTATTGAAAACCTAGGTCTTGTTTTCATTGTCTTCTTAGTCACTGTTATCACACACGTAATGATTAACGTGTTTGGTGCAAAGATTATTCATTGGATGCAAAACGTAAACGTTTACTGGCACGTTGTTGGTGTGGCAGCAATCGTTTTGATTTTGGTATTCATCCCAGAACAACATCAATCACTTGAATGGATGTTCACCACCCAAATCAATAACAGCGGTTGGACAAGTTACTGGTTCTACGTGTTGCCACTTGGCTTCTTGTTGACCCAATACACAATCACTGGTTTTGATGCTTCAGCTCACGTTTCTGAAGAAACCTCAAACGCTTCTATCGCTGCTGCAAAAGGAATTTGGCAATCAATTTTCTACGCAGGTATCGGTGGATGGATCTTGTTGCTTTCAATGCTTTATGCAGCAACAAACGTTGAAGAAATTAACAAGAACTTTGGTTTTTCACCAATAGTTCTATTAACTTCTTTGCCACAAAACTTCGCGGTAATCGTTTTGGTTATCTCACTTGTAGGTCAATATCTATGCGGTATGTCTTGCGTAACTGCAGCATCTCGTATGTTGTTTGCCTTCTCACGTGATGGAGCGGTTCCTGGAAGCAAATGGTTGAAGAAAGTTGACGGAAACAAGAACCCATCAAATGCAGCAGTAGGTGCAGCACTTGGTGCAGTTGTGTTAACTCTTCCAGCTCTTTATGCACCTGAAGGAACAGTTGTTCCAGTTGCATTCTTCGCTGTTACTTCTGTAACCGTGATTGGTTTGTTCGTATCATTTGCAATTCCAATTTTCTTGCGTTGGAGAATGGGCGACAAGTTCAAACAAGGTCCATGGAACTTAGGTAACAAATGGAAATGGATGGCACCAGTTGCAGTTCTAGAAATTGCAATTATTTCTATCTACTTCATGTTGCCAACAACACCAGCAGGTATGCCAGGTAATGAAAACTTCACCTGGTTGGCCTTCCAATATTCACCAATTGCGATGTTGATTGTTATCGGCGGAGCAATGATTTGGTGGTATGCAGGTGCACGCAAATGGTTTAAGGGTCCTAAGTCAGACCTCTAAATCATTAAAAACTATTAATGGGTTTGCTCTAGTTTTTCTAGAGCAAACCCATTAGTTTTAGGTTTAACTAACAAAGGATTAAGTATGGGTCGCGTTCAAGATAAGGCTTGTTTAGTAACAGGAGCAGGATCTGGAATTGGCAAAGCAACTGCTCTTCGATTAGCTGAAGAAGGCGGCAAAGTAGTTGTTTCAGATATTAACTTTGAAAGTGCTCAAAAAGTAGCAGATGAAATCAAAAAATCAGGGGGAGTTGCTATTGCCCATAAGACTGATGTTTCAGATTTTAAGCAATGTGAAGATTTAATTGAAATATGTGTAAAAGAATTTGGCACAGTACACGTTGTAGTAAATAGTGCCGGGGTAAATATTCCGGGAGTTTTTCATGAAGTATCTAACGAGATAATTGATAAAACCTTAAACGTAAACCTCAAAGGTTCAATGTATACCTGTAGAGCTGCTATTCCTCATATGTTGAAACATAAGAATGGATCATTAGTAAATATTTCAAGTGTGAATGGAATTGTTTCTGAACCATTCTTAACTATTTATTCCGCCTCTAAAGGTGGAGTTGTGATGTTAACAAAAGGAATTGCACTTGATTATGCAAAATTAGGCATTAGATGCAATGCCATATGTCCTGGTTGGGTTGATACTCCAATTAATTACGCACACGCAGAAATGATGGGTGGACTAGACAAGATTTATAAAGAAATCGGAAATTTCCAACCGATTGGTAGACCTGGAGAACCTATTGAAATTGCTCACCTTGCTTTATTTTTAGCAAGTGATGAAGCATCATTTATGACAGGCTCAATTGTCTCTGCCGATGGTGGAATGACCGCTCAGTAGACTTAACAACATGTCAACACCTTCACCTGGATATGCAGTAACAATTCGTGTTGAACTTTCTGCAACAGCAGATTCCACTGGGGGATTAACTGCAGCAGTTTCAAATGCTGGTGCTTCCTTAACTGCTTTAGACGTTGTTGAATCAACTCATAACTCAATCGTTGTAGACGTAACTTGTAATGCCACTGATGAAGATCATGCCAAGAAAATCACTGACAGTATTTCAAAACTTGAAGGTGCCACAGTTAAGAAGGTTTCTGATAGAACTTTCTTGATTCATTTAGGTGGCAAACTAGAAGTTCATTCCAAAGTGCCATTAAAGACTCGTGATGATCTTTCCCGTGCCTACACTCCAGGAGTAGCAAGAATTTCTCAAGCAATCGCAGATGACCCTGCAAACTTAAGACGACTAACTATTAAAAGAAATACCGTGGCAGTAGTCACAGATGGCTCAGCTGTCCTTGGTTTAGGAAATCTGGGTGCTGCAGCAGCATTGCCTGTGATGGAAGGAAAAGCTGCTTTATTTAAAAGATTTGCCGATATTGATGCCTGGCCAGTTTGTATTGACTCTCAAGACGTAGATGAAATTGTTCGAACTGTGCAATTGATTGCCCCGGTTTACGGAGGAATCAATTTGGAAGATATTTCTGCTCCAAGATGCTTTGAGGTAGAAGCTCGGTTAAGAGAATTATTAGATATTCCGGTATTTCATGACGATCAACATGGCACAGCCATCGTGGTGCTCGCGGCCTTAACAAATGCCTTGAGAGTTGTTGGTAAAAAGATTGATTCCATAAAGGTTGTTATGACCGGAGCTGGAGCTGCTGGAACTGCGATTGCCAGGTTATTAATTAGAAGTGGATTGAAAGACTTAATCGTTTTTAACCATTCAGGGGCGATCCACAAAGGATCCTCAGAAGCAATTGACTCTCAATGGTTAGTTGAAAACACCAATAAGAATAATTTCGACGGCACAATTGGCCAGGGGCTTGTGGGAGCAGATGTTTTCATAGGCGTAAGTGCTCCAGATATTTTGACTGAAGCAGATATTAAGCAAATGGCACCTAAATCAATTGTCTTTGCCTTAGCGAATCCAAATCCAGAAATAGATCCATTAATTGCCAGAAAATATGCAGCAGTGGTGGCAACAGGGCGAAGTGATTACCCAAATCAAATAAATAACGTCTTGGCATTTCCAGGAATCTTTAGAGGGCTTCTGGATGCTCAAGCCAAGAATGTCACTGATGAAGTTTTAGTAGCAGCAGCTAAAGCAATTGCTGAACGAGTTAGCAGTGATCAATTAAATGCTTCTTTTATTGTGCCAAGTGTGTTTGATCCAGCAGTTGCACCTGCTGTTGCTCAAGCTGTGCGTGCAACTTTGGGTAAATAAAGGGCTTAAACCACAGTAGGTTGTGGATTTCCAGATTCTGTGATGGCTTGTCTGATATTTACTCTTAGTAACAACAATCCACCCACAATAAAGAAAGCGATAATTAACAACACACTTTGTCGATAAGAACCTGTTAATCCAAACGCCACACCAAAAGCAAATGTTCCTAACCAACTGGTACCACGTTCACTAATTTCATAAAACGAAAAGAATTGTGCTTCACGTGATCGAGGAATTACTTGGGAATATAAAGATCTAGATAAAGCTTGGCTTCCACCCAAAACAAAACCAATTCCTGCTGCAATTACTAGATAAGGATTTTGTTGACCCGCTGGAAGTGCGTAAGTAATAATTACCATTACAGTCCAGATAACAAGAGTTAACAAGATAACTTTTTTAGCACCAATAGAATTTGACAATCTTCCTAAGAGGAGTGCTCCAATTAGGGCAGTAATCTGCACAATTAATATCGCAAATACTAACGAAATTTCAGTTAACTTTAATTCCAAAATTGCATAAGTTCCTGAAATTGCAATTACAGTTTGAATTCCATCGTTATAAAATAAATAAGCAATTAAAAACTTTAATGTTTCAGGATATTTGCGTACATCTTTTAATGTTACTTTTAGTTCTTTAAATCCTACGGTTAAGGCTTGTGATCCAACTGCACCTACAGGTCTATTTAAAGTTCTTAAGCCCCTAACTGTGATGATAGTGAAAATTGCCCACCAAACTCCAGCAGACATTAAGGAGATTCGAATAGCTTCACCTTGAGTTACCCCAAAAGATTCATAACCTGCGTACAAAACAAGATTAAGTAGAAGTAGTAATCCACCACCGGCATAACCAAAAGCCCAACCACGCGATGAAACTGTGTCTCGTTTATCAGGTGCTGCTAAATCCTGTAAATAAGAATTTGCCACAACTAGAGCTGCACCAAAAGAAATGTTGGCAACGATTAAAAGAAAAGCACCTAATGCATATCGGCCATCTTTCACAAAATATAAAAACATTGTGGAAATAGATCCAATGTAGGCAAATACTGCCAACAATCCATTTCTACTTTTAATTCGATCTGCAATTCCACCAACGATTGGTAAAAGAAAAACTTGCGCAAATACAGAAAAAGAAACTGCATAAGGATAAAGAGATCCAGGGCGCATATCTAATCCCCAAAGTGAAATCATTCCTGAAGCATCAGCTCCACTTTCAGCAACAGAAGTTAAATAAGGTCCAATAAATAGACTGATAACAGTGGTGGAAAAAGCAGAGTTTGCCCAGTCATATAAATACCAACTGCGGCGAACGCCTTTCTTTGTAAGAAAGCCGTCTGTGGTCAAAATACTTCCTTATCTGACATAGGTTCTAGCATTTTCGCTGAAGCCTGTGAAAGATTTAGCATCGGTTTTTCCAGGGATCTTTTCCACTTTAATGGTTCCATCAGCATTTACCTGCACGGCCAACAAACCAACGACTTTATTTGAACCACTCAGGGTGTAACCCTTTTTAGGTTTATTTGGATTATGCGCAGATCCATCTGAGTTCTTAATCTCAAATTCAACCAACGAAATAACTGCGGGGGTTGAAGCAGATGAGGTTAGCGTTTTTGGATCAACGTTGCCAACACTCATGAATTGGCATGGGCAGCCTTCCCAATCTCCAATGCTGTAAATAAATGATTTGTTGTCAACTGCGTCTGGAGCAATCGCTAAATGGGTATCCCAGTAGCCTCGTGCAACTTTGCCATGATTGTCATAGCTTGCTGTTTGATCACCTTTACCTCTATAACCATTTGAATCTTTTTCAAACCAGTTACCTTGAGCTGTTCCTTCTTGATCCCAATCAATTTTGCCATCAAATGGCGCGGTTGCTTTTAGGGATATTGCTTCTAATTTACTTTTCTCGGCAGCTGGAAAATAGTCAAAAGGATTTGCGGTGTAGCTTTTCCAGGATTCTGCTTGTGAGTATGAATCAGGATTTGCAAATACAAGTTTTACATTCTGATCAAAAGTTGAAAAATCATATCCAGGAGAAACAGAATCATCTGCAACAGTTTGTCCTGCTTTTACCGCAGCACCCATTGCGATACCTTCACCCAATTTTCCAATGTGAATAAATACTGAATAAAGATCGCAAGAATGTTCAATTATGACTCTGTGGTCAGGGTATGGATAATTATTTGTTTTTTGGAAATCCTCAAGACCAACAATTTTGCCATCAGCTGGACTTGTAACTAGGTATGAACCATCTGCTACTGGGGTTTGAGAGTTCTCAGGATAGTAAACATAAATGTGATCAATAGGTGTGATGTGTGTACCGAGCATGCCACCCATTGGATAAATGTGTGACATTTTTGATACATCACCAATGCCTGCTGTGTATTTATTTACTTTTGAGTCGGCATCACATTGTCCGCCAGAAAAAATTTGCGAAATTGTGCCACCACCCATTGGTTTTTCGCCACCTTCTGGTCGCCAAACTAATTTTCCATCACCCATAACTTGGCAAAGTAATTCGTTACCATCTTCGCCTTGTCCACGATCACCTTCTTTTTCACAAAGAAAACCTTCAGTTACACCACCTGCACTGTTTTGTCCCTGTCCTTGTTGTCCGCCTTGGTCGTCTTTTGGTCCACCACCACAAGCTGTTAGCAATAAAGAGAGAATTGCGATTGGCAAAATTAGTTTTATCACTGGTGAACTCCTCAGTAGTTAATGGGGCAAGTCTTTCACTTATTTGTGGAGTTTCATATTGTGCAACGATTAATTCTTGCTTAGTTAATTGTGAAGGTTTTCCTCCACCCACGACACACCTTCCAAGCTCAGACACGCCGTGGTGAACTTCTGGTTAAGTTCTCATTAAGGCTTTGACCTGCGAAAACGTCACTTGCGTAACTCCTGAAACACCTTTAACGCAACTTGCGGTGCCCCGGTGGTTGCAAATGTCGGATCAAAGTACTAATGTTGCACTACATCTTGTGGTGGAAATGGCGGAAACGTCCATTAGTTGGGGTTAAACCCAAGTTATCCACAGCAGATGAGCCCAAAAGACGAAGGCTACAAGCCAGTTATCCACAGGGCGAAACCCACGGTTATCCACACCATATTTGATTGGAGCACGGCATTGTTCTGTCCTTTTTGCCGTCACTCTGATTCAAGAGTGGTTGATTCCAGAGCAACAGATGACGGTTCAGCAATTAGACGTCGTCGTCAATGCCCTGAATGTGATCGCAGATTTACCACCATCGAAGTTGCAACATTAAGTGTTGTGAAAAGAAGTGGTGTGATTGAACCGTTTTCAAGAGCAAAAGTTGTTAATGGTTTAAGAAAAGCTTGCCAAGGAAGACCCGTCACAGATGATGACTTGGCATTGCTGGCACAAAAAGTAGAAGAAGCAGTACGCGCATCTGGTGCAGCAGCAGTTGATTCACATGAAGTAGGACTAGCAACACTTGCTCCACTTCGTGAATTAGATGAAGTTGCTTATTTGCGTTTCGCAAGTGTGTATCGCTCTTACGAATCTTTAGAAGATTTCGAATCAGAGATTTCACTACTTCGCACAGCTCGAGAACTCGGGGACGTTTCCGTCGCTATTGCCACTAAGGGTGACAAAAGTGTCGAGGACGGCTCGGAGAAATAAGAGCAGTTAGAAAAATTCAAAACTAAAAAGAAAAAGGTAAAGAAAATGACAGACATGATCAGCGGCGGCTTCAAATTAGGTCGCAAGCAAGCACGTGGCATTGGAATGCAACGCGTATTCACCAAAGAAGGTGTTCATCCTTATGACGATGTCAAATGGGAACGTCGCGACGTAGTTCAAAACAATTGGAAAACTGGTGAAGTTGTTTTCGAACAAAAAGGTGCAGAATTTCCTGACTTTTGGTCTGTTAATGCTTCAACCATTGTTACCACTAAATATTTTCGTGGCGCAGTAGGTGCTGATAATCGTGAATGGTCATTAAAACAATTAATTGATCGTGTAGTTCTTACTTACACAAAAGCTGGAAAAGTTGGCGGATACTTTGGGTCAGATAATGACGCAAAAGTATTTGAAGAAGAATTAACTTACATGTTGCTACACCAAGTATTTTCTTTCAATTCACCAGTTTGGTTCAACGTTGGAACATCTGCACCACAACAAGTAAGCGCATGCTTCATCTTGAGTGTGGAAGATTCCATTGATTCAATTCTTAACTGGTACAAAGAAGAAGGCGTAATTTTCAAAGGTGGATCAGGTGCTGGAGTTAACCTTTCACGCATCCGTGGATCTCTTGAATTACTTTCTTCAGGTGGAACTGCTTCAGGTCCAGTTTCATTTATGCGTGGTGCTGATGCATCTGCAGGAACAATCAAATCAGGTGGCGCAACAAGACGTGCGGCCAAAATGGTTGTACTTGATATTGATCATCCAGATGTTGAAGAATTTATCGATACCAAAGCTCGCGAAGAAGACAAAATTAGAGCGCTACGTGATGCAGGTTTTGATATGGATCTTGGTGGCAAAGACATCATTTCTGTGCAATACCAAAACGCAAATAACTCAGTAAGAGTTTCTGATGATTTCATGAAAGCTTATGAAAACAATCAAGACTTTAACTTGACTGCACGCGCAGATGGTCATGCTGTTAAAACTGTAAATGCTCGATCCCTATTCAGAAAACTTTCTGAAGCTGCATGGGGTTGTGCTGATCCTGGTATTCAATACGACACCACAATCAATGACTGGCACACCAGTCCAGAAACTGGTCGTATCAATGCATCTAACCCATGCTCTGAATACATGCATCTTGATAACTCAAGTTGTAACCTTGCATCTTTGAACTTAATGAAGTTCTTAAAAGATGATGACACTTTCGATGCTGACAAGTTCAAGAAAACAGTTGAATTTGTAATCACCGCTATGGAAATTTCAATCTCATTTGCAGATTTCCCAACACCAGCAATTGGTCAAACCACTAGAGATTTCCGTCAACTAGGAATTGGTTATGCAAACCTAGGTGCATTGTTAATGGCACTTGGTCTTGCTTATGACTCAGATGCAGGAAGAGCATTAGCTGCATCAATTACCTCATTGATGACTGGTACTTCTTACAAGAGAAGTGCTGAAATTTCAGCAATCGTGGGACCTTACGTTGGTTACGCTCGCAACGCTGATGCACACAAACGTGTAATTCGTAAACATGCTGCAGCAAATGATGCTGTAAAAATTGATAGCGAATTAGATCGTTCCGTTCACCAATTAGCAACACAAGTTTGGCAAGAAGCAATCAAACTTGGTGAAGTTCACGGTTATAGAAACGCACAAGCAAGTGTGTTAGCTCCAACTGGAACCATTGGTTTGATGATGGATTGTGACACCACCGGAATTGAACCAGATCTTGCATTGGTTAAATTCAAGAAAATGGTTGGTGGCGGTTCAATGCAAATTGTGAACCAAACAATTCCAAGAGCACTTCGTCGTCTTGGTTACACCGAAGAAACCGTGGAAGCAATTGTTGAACACATCGGTGAACACGGAAACATCATTGATGCTCCTGGTCTAAAACCAGAACATTACTCAGTCTTTGATTGTGCAATGGGAATTCGTTTCATTAGCCCAATGGGACACGTGAAAATGATGGCAGCAGCACAACCATTCTTATCTGGTGCAATTTCCAAAACCGTAAACATGCCATCAACTGCCACAGTTGAAGAAGTTGAAGATGTTTACTACCAAGGTTGGAAATATGGTTTGAAAGCTTTGGCAATCTATCGCGATAATTGCAAAGTTGGACAACCTCTAAGTGATGCAAGTAGTAAAGAAGAATCTTCTTCAACACCACAAGGAATTAGTTCTCTGCCAATTCGTCAACGTCTACCAAAATCACGCGCTGGAATGACAACCTCATTCTCAGTAGCCGGTGCTGAAGGTTACATGACAACTTCTGCTTATGCAGATGGTCGTTTAGGTGAAGTATTCCTAAAGATGAGCAAGCAAGGTTCAACTCTTGCTGGCATCATGGATGCATTCTCAATTGCTGTATCAATTGGCTTGCAATACGGTGTACCTCTTGATCAATACGTTCAAAAATTCACCAACATGAGATTTGAACCATCAGGAATGACCGATGATGAAGATGTGCGCATGGCTCAATCTGTAATGGATTACATCTTCAGAAGATTAGCTCTGGATTACTTGCCAGAAGAACACAGAAGTGCATTAGGAATCTTTACTGCAGCAGAAAGAAAGAATGCAGTAAATGAGGCCTACGCAACTCCTGCAGAAATCGAAGCAGTAGCAACAGATTTTGTGCCAACTACAACTCTTCCAGTGGTAGAAAAAACAAACAGTGCTGCTCCTGCTAGAAGTTCCATGGAAGTTTTGGAATCTCTAACTGGTTTGAAATCTGATGCACCACTGTGTATGACTTGTGGTGTGAAAATGAGAATGGCTGGATCATGCTTCGTCTGTGAAGGATGCGGTAACACCAGCGGTTGTTCATAAAACAAAAAAGTTAAAAACTACTAAAGGCTGGGCGCAAATGCGCCCAGCCTTTAACTTTCTACTAAGTTAGGAATCTATGGGTGCAATCGACGTTAATGGCATTGCATACCGACTTCCCACCGGTCGACTTCTATTTGATGATGTTTCATTCAAAGTTGGCGAAGGAATAACTGCAGCCTTAATTGGTGACAATGGGGCAGGAAAATCAACACTTTTTAAAATTATTACTGGTGTTTTAAACGCTGATGAAGGTTCAACTTCAATTTCTGGTGGTCTTGGCGTTATGCCACAGCTTCTAACAGGGGCTGCAAAAAAAGTTGAAGAAAATGACACCGCCCTTGCATCCCTTGGTTTAAATGCCACAGTTGCAGATGCCTTAAAAGTAGTTTCCCCAAAAAGAGTTCAAGAAGCAATGAAACATGTGGAAGCTTGCGAATTAGCGATGATGGAAGATGAAAGTGAAGATATTCAAATGAAATATGCCCACGCATTAGCAGAATATGCCGATGCGGGAGGTTATGACAATGAAATTTTGTGGGATGTTTGTTGCCAAGCAGCAGTTGGCATGGAATATGAAAAATGTAAATTCCGAGAACTAAAAACTCTTTCTGGGGGACAAGCAAAAAGATTAATTTTAGAAGCACTATTGCGAGGACCTGATCAAGTTTTGCTTCTTGATGAACCAGATAACTATTTGGATGTTCCAGCAAAAAATTGGTTGGAAGATCAACTAAAAGAATCTTCTAAAACAATTCTTCTGATTAGCCACGATAGAACTCTTTTAACAAGAGCTGCTGATCGAATTATCACTATTGAAGGTGGCACTGCTTGGGTGCACGGTAAAGGTTTTGGAACTTACTACGAAGCAAGACAAGAACGCCATGACAGATTAGGTGAATTATTAAAGCGTTGGGAAGATGAACATCAAAGACTTAAAGACTTAGTTCAAACTTTGCACATGCAAACTAAATCTTCTCCTGCCATGGCACCAAAATATCGAGCAATGCAATCCAGATTGAAACGTTTCGAAGAAGCAGGAGCTCCACAAGCACCACCCCCACCACAGAGATTAAAAATGAAACTTAAAGGTGGCAGAACTGCAGTAAGAGCTATTGTTTGTAAAGATTTGCAATTAACAGATTTAACAAAACCTTTTGATATGGAATTGTTTTATGGCGAACGAGTAGCTTTCTTAGGTGGAAATGGAACTGGTAAATCTCACTTCTTAAGACTTCTAGGTGGAGACGAAACTGTTAGACACACAGGGGATTGGAAATTAGGTTCCAGAGTTGTTCCTGGTTGGTTTGCTCAAACTCATGATCATCCTGAGTGGAGTAGAAAGACTTTAACCGAAATTTTGTGGGAAGAAAAATCTTTACAAATTGGAGCAGCAGTTGGCACATTATCTAGATATGGATTAGGTGCTCAATCTGATCAATTGTTTTTAACTCTTTCTGGTGGACAACAAGCAAGATTTCAAATTTGTTTACTTGAGCTTTCTGGGGCGACTTTGTTACTTTTAGATGAACCAACAGATAACTTAGACATAACAAGTAGTGAAGCCCTGGAAGCAGCTCTTGACGTTTTTGATGGCACAGTCTTGACTGTTACTCATGACAGGTGGTTTGTGCAGAATTTCGATCGCTTCTTTTTGTTAGATAAAGAGGGTAACGTTAAGGAAGTTCAAGAGCCAGTTTGGACCTAGCATGGACAATGGAATGGAAGAGATAAATGAATAAAAATGAAGTTCATGCAATTGATGAAGTAAATTCACACGTATTTAGGGCGGGAGAATTACTTAAATTATCCAAAGATCTAATTAAAGCATTTTCTGCCTCTGAAAGAGAAGTTATAATTTCCATTCCATTAAGAAGAGAATCTGGTGGCATTGATGTTTTAACTGGTTATCGAATTCAACATTCTTCAGCACGAGGTCCTCGAAAAGGTGGCATTAGATATCACCAATCCGTTGATTTGGATGAAGTAAGAGCGTTAGCAAGTCTTATGACTTGGAAAACTGCATTGGTTGATGTGCCATTTGGTGGCGGTAAAGGTGGAGTAACGGTGGATCCAACCACATTAACTGTTAGAGAAAAAGAAGAAGTAACAAGAAGATGGACCAGAACAATGGTTAACATTCTTGGTCCTCATCGTGATGTTCCAGCTCCAGATATGGGTACAGATGCTCAAACCATGGCTTGGATTATGGATGAGTATCAAAGAATAAATGGATTTTCTCCAGCTGTAGTAACTGGAAAACCTCTTGGATTGTTTGGCGCTCCTGGTCGAGAAGAAGCAACAGGACGAGGCGTAATAGGTGTAACACTTGGTGCTTTAGAAAAACTTAAGAAAAATCCAAGTGACATAAGAGTAGCCATTCAAGGATTTGGAAATGTAGGAGTATATGCAGCACTAGCGGCTCAAGAAGCTGGCATGAAAGTAGTTGGCTTGGCAGACATCACCGGTGGAAAAACCAATGAAAAAGGTTTCAATATCAAAGAGATTATTGGAAAATACAAAAAAGTTTCGGAAATCCCAGATGGTAAAGATGTATCAGGCGAAGAAATATTGATTATGGATTGTGATTTATTAATTCCAGCAGCCCTTGGTGGAGTGATCAATGATTCAAATCATGAAAAAGTTCAAGCAAAAATCATTGTGGAGGGTGCAAACCAACCATTAACGCTTTCGGCAGATACTGCACTGCAAAAGCGTGGGGTAGTAGTCGTGCCGGATATTTTGGCAAACGCAGGAGGTGTGATGGGTTCTTATTTTGAATGGACGCAAAATATTCAAGAATTTATATGGCCAATCGAAAAATTCAGAAACGAACTCGACACTAGAATGAAGATTGCCTTTGATTCAACGTGGGAAGCATCCCTTAAATATGGTTGCGATTTAAGAACAGCAGCTTTTGTGGTTTCAGTTGAACGTGTTGCCACAGCGTTTAAGCTTCGAGGAGATTTACTCTAAAGTCTGCGTTGAGGAATCAGCATTAAGACATCACCTTGGAGTCAAGGAAAGCTTTTAAAAATCAATTCGTAAAAATCGAATTAACGAATTAATCTAGCCCTAACTAATAGTAGATACATCTCGCAACCTAGACAGAAGTTAAATACCGCATTTAAGAATGCTGCGGCTAACGCAAAGGCTGTAGCGATGAGAAACACTGTTGGACTACCAATTGCCACACCAATTAATCCCACGACTCCAAAGATGAATCCAACTAATTGTGCAAATTGAGGAGGCTTAACGTTTTCTAATTCACCAACACCTTTAAGTCTTGGTTTAACTAAAGTCTTGAAAATGTAGCCGTATGGACTTTTGTGCGGTCCAGCAAATGCTCCCATTGCCCAAACTAAAGTTTGGATTGCAAGCAGAATTGGGCTATCAAAGTAGATGACAAGTAATAAGACAACCAGTGTTATAGCAGCACCAAATCTAGGACCTCGGGCATCAATTTGCATTTGTTTTCTCCATTTTTATAGTTGTGATTTTTTCTAGAGTATTTCGTAATTGGTCTCTTTTTGGAGCACCAATAATTCTGCCTTCCTCTAAACCTGACTCGTTGAAAAACAAAACAGTTGGAGAGCTTTTAACGTGGAGTTTCTTGGCAAGTTCAATTCTTTCCACAGCGTCTATTTCGTAGAAGGAAATATCCTTATCGTTTTTAATCAGTTCATTAATTTGTCTTTTAACTCCAGGACAGATTGAGCAATATTCTGTTTTGAATTGCAAAATTGTGGCTTTCTTACCTAATTCATGACCAACTCTTAATTGATCAAAAGAAACTTCATTGGAGTATTTCTTGGTTAGTTTTCCTCTAGTGAAATGAAGGAATAGTCCAAAGGCGCTGGAAACGAGTAATACGGAGAGCACTAGCTGCCAATGATTCATAACTCTATTCTCCTTTAATCCCCAAGTTAGCGCATATTTGGTGGGTAAAAAAGGTTAATCAATTGTTGTTGCAAAGTCTTTGCAAGTAATTTATCCGGGTCGCGCACCTAAAAGAACTCACCTAAAATTGAATTAACAAGTTGGCCCACACATAAACAGGAGATCGAAATAATGAAGCTTTATGACAACATCACCCAAGTTGTGGGAAATACCCCACTAGTAAAAATTAATCGAATTTTAGATGGTGCCAAGGCTCAAGTTTATGCAAAATTAGAATTTTATAATCCTTCATCAACTGTAAAAGATCGTATTGGTATTGCCATGATTGATGATGCTGAAAAATCTGGCAGATTAAAACCAGGCGGCACAATTGTGGAAGCTACTTCTGGTAACACTGGTGTGGCATTAGCCATGGTTGGCGCAGCTCGCGGTTACAAAGTTATTTTGACAATGCCAGATTCAGTAAGTAAAGAACGCAGAACCTTAATTAAGGCCTATGGTGCAGAACTTGTTCTAACTCCAGGTCCCGAAGGAATGAAGGGTGCTGTTGCAAAAGCTGAAGAAATTGGCAATAAAGAAGGAGCTGTTTTAGTTAGACAGTTTGCAAACCCAGCAAACCCAGAAATTCACAGAAAGACAACTGCCTTAGAAATCTGGAATGACACAGACGGAAAAGTTGCTGCAGTTGTGGCAGGAATTGGTACTGGTGGAACTATCACCGGTGTTGGTCAAGTTTTGAAAGAGAAAAATCCAAATATAAAGATATTTGCAGTTGAACCAGCAGCATCTCCAATTCTTAATGGTGGAACTCCTGCCGGACATCCTTTACAAGGAATTGGTCCAAACTTCGTGCCAGATATTTTGGATAAGAATGTTTATGACGAAGTACTAGATGCACCGAATGAAGAAGCAATTAAATATGCCAGACGTGCAGGTGCTGAAGAAGGAATTCTTGCTGGGATTTCTTCCGGTGCAGCTCTGTGGGCAGTTTCGCAAGTTGCTAAAAGACCAGAATTTGATGGAAAGATAATTGTGGTAATTATTCCTTCCTTTGGTGAAAGATACTTATCAACAGTTCTTTATCAAGACTTAATGGAACAATGATTAGGTTTCGCGAAGATATAAATGCCGCTTTAAAAAGAGATCCAGCACCTAAATCTAAATTAGAGTTAGCGTTGGCTTCTCCTGGCTTACATGCCATTTGGTTGCATCGAGTAACTCATTGGGTATGGAATAGAAAACTTTATTTATTAGCTCGTTTGATGTCTAACTATCACCGCTTCTTAACAGGTATTGAAATTCATCCAGGGGCCAAAATTGGTAGAAGATTTTTTATTGATCACGGTATGGGAGTAGTAATTGGTGAAACAGCCATTATTGGGGATGATGTGATGTTTTATCACGGAGTAACACTTGGTGGAAGATCTTTAAATAAAGGGAAGAGACATCCAACTATTGAAGATGGTGTCTTTGTAGGTGCAGGTGCAAAAATTCTAGGAAACATCACAATAGGTAAAAACGCGATTATTGGAGCAAATGCTGTGATAACTAAAGATGTGGCGTCCGAGACAATTGCAGTTGGTGCTGATCAAAGATTAGTTTCTAAATCTGAATATGATCCTTCAGAAAGCTGGATGATTTAACAAATAGGAGTAGTATTTAAAACATGAGCACAATGACTTTAGATATATCTTGGAAAGTGAAAAGTACTTGGACTCAAGCCTCTAAAAACACTCTCTGGTGTTTAATCGGTTGTTCTATAGGTGATTTTGGAACCATTTACTTTTTTCAAGTGACAAAAATAGTTTTTCCAATGCTGGGAATAATGATTTTGGCAATTATTAATGGACTGATTACTTCGATCATGTTAGAAACTTTTATTCTTTCTCGTCAAATGGCATTAAATCTTGCATTCAGAACAGCAATTGGAATGAGTTTAATTTCTATGATTTCCATGGAAGTAGCAATGAATGTGACAGATGTTTTGTTAACTGGGGGAGCAATGCTGGTTTGGTGGGTAATTCCAATTATGTTAATTGTTGGTTTCTTAACACCACTTCCTTATAACTATTGGAGATTACAAGCTCTAAATAAAGCTTGCCATTAAAACAGCCTGAGCAGCGTTACGTCCTGGAATTCCACTAACTCCGCCACCTCTTTTGGCTCCTGCTCCACAAATAAACACATTTGCAATATCTGTTTCCACACCCCATTTACCAATTTCAGATTCACTTTCAGCAAAAGGCCATTGCAATTCTCTTTGGAAGATATTTCCTCTGGGTAAAAATACTGATTCTGCGATATCTAATGGAGTTTTTACTTCAATGCAGAGATTTCCATCTATATCTTTTGCCAGACAATCCTCTATTTTTTCGGTGAAAAATGAGTTAAGTCCTGCAAGATAAAGTTCTTTTACATTTTCTCGTGCTTGGTAATTGTCTGAATCAAAAAGCGAGGAGGGGGTATTTAAACCAAAGAGAGTTATTGTTTGATAACCCTTATCTTGTAGTTCTTTAGAAAGAATCGAATTATCAGTCAAGGTGTGGCAATAGATCTCAGAGGGAAGTGTTGATGGAATTTGACCTGAAATTGCTTCTTGGAAAGACTTATCAAGTTCTGTCAATTTTTCATTGACATGCAAAGTGCCTCTAAAAGCCAGTGTTGGATCTTCACCTGATTTAAGTTTTGGCAGGCGAGTAAGAAGCATATTAATTTTTACCTGGCAACCTTCTGTTTTGGATTTATCAGATTTTCCAAGAAGTATGTTTAAAACATTGGGAGCTAAATTACTTAAGACATACTTTGCGGTAACAACTTGCTCATTCTCATCTTTATCAAGATAGGTGACACTAGCAATTTTTCCATCAGAAACAACTTTTGTGACTTGGCTATTGGTTCTAATTTGAGCACCGTTAGAAAGTGCTTTCTGAGCTAAAGCTTTGCTGACTTGTCCCATGCCGCCTTGGGGAACTTTCCATTCACCAGTGCCATTACCAATTAAATGATAAAGAAAACATCTATTGCCTAATAAATCTTTGTCTCGGCCATCAGTGAATGTGCCAATTAGTGCATCTGTTAAAACCACACCCCGAACCACGTCATTTTTAAATAGTTTTTCGATAGTTTCAGTAATAGGAATGGTAAATAACCAGTCGTAGGTTTCTTGATCAGTTGCTTGAATTACTAATTGTTTTAGCTCTTCTTGACTAATTAGGGGATCAAGCATGGTGGGAGCAATTACTTTCGCTGCTTTTTCAATCCGAGAATAGAAATCACTCCAGGTGTCGAATTCATCCATTGACCCTGTAACTGATTTGAAGGACTCTTTTGTTCTTTCACCCCAAGTACGTTCCACAAGTAATCCTGTTTCTTTTCCTTCAACATTTACAGGTGTGTAAGAACCAATGGTTCTGGAAATTAAATTCAGTTTTAGATCTAGTTCATCAATGATTTGTTGGGGTAATAGCGAAACAAGATAGGAATAACGGGAAAGATTGGCATCAAGTCCCTTAAAGGGTTTAACTGAAACTGCAGCTCCACCAGTTTCTTCCAACGCTTCTAACACAAGTACGGATTTATTTGCCTTTGTTAAATAAGCAGCGCTGGTCAAACCGTTGTGACCGCCACCCAAAATTACGCAATCAAATGATTCAGACATGGATATGAGGCTACTAGATACTTAGGAGAACTTGGAATCAAATGTATTTTTTCACCAAAAAGCTTTTTTCTATCAGTTCATTGATTGCAATTCACTTCGATATTTGGAAGCGGGTCAACTAATCGATCTTGATAATTTCCATATACATTTAACCCATGATTGAAATCTTGGACTTAATCGCGACCTTCGCCTTTGCGTTGGTTGGTGCTCGAATAGCAGCTGATCGCCGGATGGATTACGCCGGAATTTTATTGATTGCCACCGTTGCCTCACTAACTGGTGGAACACTTCGAAACTTGTTTTTAGGGGATCGCCCAATCTGGGTACAAGAGCCTTGGTACTTCCTATCGATCTTGCTAGCTGTTGGTATAACAATTGCACTTCGAAATAGAAAACCAGTTGGAAAAGTTGTCTTATCGTTGGATACTTTAGGTTTAGCAGTTGCAACAGTTTCTGGAGTTGAATACTCCCTTTATAATGGCGCTCCAAGTTATGCCGCTTTAATTTTAGGAGTTTTAACCGCTGTTGCTGGAGGATTACTACGCGATGTGCTTTGTCGAGTAAAACCTATTTTGTTACACAGAGAAACAATTGGAACATCCTGCACAGTGGGAGCACTTGCTTATGTCTTGCTAGAACCAACCTCACTACCAAATGGAGCAGTGGCATTAATTGCCGGATTAGTAATTGTGTTGGTGCGCACTATTTCAATTAGGCAGGGCTGGAATCTTCCAAAAGTTAAATAAGTTTAAAGTAGTTGTTGCAGAACGAGCGATTTTGCAACCAAAAAAAGGTGGGCCATTTATTGGCCCACCTTTTTTACTTTTTACTTAGTCTTACATACGAACTGGATCACTCATCTCAGGAGTTTTCTGACGGAATCCCTTAGTAATTACTAGCAGTACTACGACTCCAATTCCTAGCCAGATTAACCCAAGCCGTTTTGCATTAGCATCTAATTGCAAAAGTAGATATGCATCGGCTAAAGCTCCAATGACAGGTATCAGTATCCAACCTAGGATATTTTTATCTGCGCTTCGGTTCTTCAGGTAATAAGCAATGACTGCAACATTCACCAAGGTGAATGCAGTAAATGCACCAAAGCTAATAAATGAAGTTGAAGTTGCAATATCTAGCCGAAGAGCTAAAAGGCCAACTACTGCTACAGCAAGAATTGCAGGAACTGGTGTCTTATATGCATTGTTTAATTTTGCAAAAAGACTCTTAGGAAGAACACCATCGCGACCCATTGCAAAGATCAATCGACTAGCACTTGCTTGGGCAGCAAGTCCGCTAGCAAATTGACCTATAACTAAACCTGCAAGGAATATCGAGCTAAATAAGGCGCCACCAATTAGTTTCGCAATCTCAAATGCAGCAGAACCAACTTCCACAAACTCATTTCCTGGTTTTGCCAAAGTAGTGAAGTAAGCAGTCACTATGAATATGGCACCACCAATTAAGGCAACCAGCATGATTGCTCTTGGAATAGTGTTCTTTGGATCCTTTGTTTCTTCAGTCAGCGTAGTTACCGCATCAAATCCGAGGAATGAGTAAGCAGAAACAGCAGCCCCTGCCGTTAGAGCAGTCCAGGTAGTTGCTTTGGCATAAAACGGTTCAACTGAGAACAACGTTCCCAAACCATCTCCACCAGCAACAAATGCGATACAAAGTACGACGAAAATAATCATCACTAAGCTTTGGAACGCCATCAAAGCAAAATTTGCCTTATCTGCAACTTTAAATCCGATGATATTTAATGCACTTGTAATTGCAATAAATAGCAGGATCCAAATTGAAAATGGAACTGCTGGGAATTGTGCTTGAAGATAAGCGCCCCCAATTAACCAAATAACCATCGGCAAGAATAGATAGTCGAGCAAAATCGCCCAACCAACTAAAAATCCAAGTGGATCATTAATTGATTTACGAACATAGGTATAAGCAGACCCAGCAACAGGGAATACCCGAGCAAGCTTGCCGTATGAGTATGCCGTGAAAAGCATTGCAATCAGACCAAGCGAGTATGCACCAGCGCTTGCTCCAAAAGTAATATCGGCGGTGATACCAAATATTCCGAGAACAATAATTGGTGTCATATATGCAAGGCCAAAAAGTACAACTGAGCGCAAACCCAGCGTACGTTCTAGTGTTGTCATCTTTCTTTCTCCTTTTGCTATTTATTCATCCCCGGACGCCATGTCCGTGGATTTATTCGCCCAGCGTAAATAGGTAAATTTATGACTGGATCATTGGGCAGAAATTGTTCCCACATACGATTAACTCCTGCAGTACCATTTCGTCTAATCTGTGCAACGCGATCAAAGTCAATAATGGAGTGCATAACGGTATTACTGTCATCAAGTATTTGATCAACGACATCACCATCTGGATCTACCACTAAAGATCTACCCATCGCTTTGGGGGCTGCTGCATTTACACTTAGGATATAAACTTGATTTACAATTGAGCTGGCTTAAACTAAAACTAATTCTTGTTTTCGATCTGGAGTGGTTGTTCTAACAAGATTGACTATTACTTCCGCACCCATCCAAGTCAATTGTCTGGTGACTTCTGGAAACCATATGTCATAACAAATATTTAAACCAACACAACCTAATCCCGGTATTTCAAATATTGAAAATTCATTTCCCATGGTAAACGGCTCAGAGGGACGCCATGGAAAGATCTTTCTATAAAATGAAACTAATTCTCCAGCGGGATTAAAGACCAACGCAGTGTTGTATACATTATTATTGGGTGCAGGTTCCACGATGCTTCCTGGAATCAACCAAATGCCGAATCTCTTGGCTATTTCACCTAGTTCTCCAACAAATTTGCTGTCGAGAGATCTTGCAATTTCCTGCAATGCACTAGGGCTCATATCCGAACCAAATAAATGAAGTTCAGGATGAACCACCATTTGAATTCCGGAAGTGGGTATGAGAATTTTCTCTATTTCTTGGGCATAAATGGTCAAGTCATCTGTAAATTCACGCTGGGTAACTTGCGCTAACGCAACTGATAACTGCTTTGACATTCTTTACCCCAAAGACCAGCATGAAAACTCAATATTCGTAGGGTATTGGACTTTGCAGAGGTTGTGCAATGAAAAAAGGGGCAAGATTTAGACTATTTTCGATTTTTGAGCTTGAGTAGTACCCAAAAGTCTAGAATCCGGCTTATAGGGCGACTCTTCTTCCAATTAGGTGGGCGCAGGTTAAAACTGCGCTCACTTTCTTGTTTATAACTGTTTAGTTTTATGCAAAACCTTGGACAAATCTGTCGATTTCTATGGGCTAATTTGTGGACATATGGGCAAAATCGTGGACAAAAATCTTGTGTCTATTTTATTTCTAGTGATTTTAAGACCGCAAGAAGGACATCTTTTTTTGACGACAGAGTTTCACCACTGTTACCAGTTGCTCCTTGAGCGGCTAA
>JAPLAV010000101.1 GCA_026393095.1 Actinomycetota bacterium
CGAAGGCGAAGGAGTTGCAGCTCAAGTTCTAGTAAAACTTGGGGCAGATCTGAATCGTGTTCGCCAACAAGTAATTCAATTGCTTTCTGGTTACCAAGGCAAAGAACCATTAACCTCTGGTGCTCCAAGTGAAGGAACTCCATCAACTTCCTTGGTACTTGATCAATTTGGCAGAAACCTAACTCAAGCAGCTCGCGATGGAAAACTTGATCCAGTAATTGGTCGAGAAAAAGAAATTGAAAGAGTAATGCAAGTACTTTCTCGTCGTACCAAAAATAATCCAGTATTAATTGGTGAACCAGGTGTTGGTAAAACTGCAGTAGTAGAAGGTCTTGCCCAAAAAATTGTTAAAGGCGATATTCCAGAAACTTTGAAAGACAAACAGCTATACACACTTGATTTAGGATCATTGGTTGCTGGATCTAGATACCGTGGTGATTTTGAAGAAAGATTGAAAAAAGTATTGAAAGAAATTCGCACTCGTGGCGACATCATTTTGTTCATTGACGAAATCCATACTTTAGTTGGAGCAGGTGCAGCAGAAGGTGCAATTGATGCTGCATCAATCTTAAAACCAATGCTTGCTCGCGGTGAACTCGACATCATTTTGTTTATTGATGAAATCCACACACTTGTTGGCGCAGGTGCTGCCGAAGGTGCAATTGATGCTGCGTCAATCTTAAAACCAATGCTTGCTCGCGGTGAACTACAAACAATTGGTGCTACTACTTTGGATGAATACCGCAAATATGTAGAAAAAGATGCTGCATTAGAACGCAGATTCCAACCAATTCAAGTACAAGAGCCTTCAGTTGCTCACGCTATTGAAATCTTGAAAGGTTTAAGAGATCGCTACGAATCACATCACAAAGTAACTATTACTGATTCTGCCCTTGTTTCAGCAGCTACTTTGGCTGATCGATACATCAATGATCGTCAATTACCCGATAAAGCTATTGATTTAATTGATGAAGCTGGTGCTCGTCTGCGCATTAACAGAATGACAGCTCCTCCTGATTTAAGAGAATTTGATAACAAAATTGCTGATGTTAGAAAAGAAAAAGAATCCGCTATTGATGCTCAAGATTTTGAAAAAGCAGCATCCTTAAGAGATAAAGAAAAGACTTTAATTTCTGAGAAGAATGAACGTGAACGTGAATGGAAAGCAGGCGACTTAGATGTCGTTGCTGAAGTTGACGAAGATTTAATTGCTGAAGTTCTAGCCATGTCAACAGGTGTTCCTGTGGCAAAACTAACCGAAGCTGAATCAAAGAGATTGCTTCGTATGGAAGAAGAACTTCACAAACGAGTTATTGGCCAAGAAGATGCCATTAAAGCGTTATCTAAATCAATTAGAAGAACTCGTGCTGGTCTAAAAGATCCAAAAAGACCAGGTGGTTCATTTATATTTGCAGGTCCATCAGGTGTTGGTAAAACAGAACTTTCCAAAACTTTGGCCCAATTCTTATTTGGTGATGAAAACGCACTGATTATGTTGGATATGTCTGAGTATTCAGAACGTCACACTGTTTCAAGATTATTTGGTTCTCCTCCAGGATATGTAGGTTACGAAGAAGGCGGACAGTTAACTGAAAAAGTTCGTCGTAAACCATTTTCTGTAGTGCTTTTTGACGAAGTTGAAAAAGCTCATCCAGATATTTTCAACTCACTATTGCAAATCTTGGAAGACGGTAAATTAACTGACTCCCAAGGTCGCATGGTTGATTTCAAAAACACCGTAATCATCATGACCACAAACCTTGGAAGTCGCGATATTTCTAAAGGTGTAGGTCTTGGCTTCTCCATGGGTGATGATGTTGAAGGTAACTATGACCGTATGAAATTAAAGGTTAACGAAGAACTTAAACAACATTTCCGTCCAGAGTTCTTAAACAGACTTGATGATGTAATTGTGTTC
>JAPLAV010000034.1 GCA_026393095.1 Actinomycetota bacterium
AAAACCTGTTGAACAAGTAATTAAAGATGCTGGTATTGCTAAAGAAAAAATTAATCAAGTAGTTATGGTTGGCGGATCAACTCGTATGCCACAAGTAACTGATTTGGTTAAAAAACTTACTGGTAAAGATCCAAACAAATCTGTTAACCCAGATGAAGTGGTATCAATTGGTGCAGCATTACAAGCTGGTGTTCTAAAAGGTGAAGTTAAAGATGTGCTTCTACTTGATGTAACACCTCTATCTCTTGGTATTGAAACCAAAGGTGGTGTCATGACCAAATTGATTGAAAGAAATACCACTATTCCAACTAAGAGATCAGAAATCTTTACAACAGCAGAAGACAATCAACCAAGTGTGCAAATCAAAGTTGCTCAAGGTGAGCGAGAAATTGCTGCCTACAACAAGAATTTAGGCACTTTTGATTTAACAGGATTGCCTCCAGCTCCACGCGGAGTGCCACAAATTGAAGTTACTTTCGACATTGATGCCAACGGCATCGTGCACGTAAGTGCTAAAGATTTAGGCACCGGCAAAGAACAATACATGACAATTACGGGTGGATCTGGTTTAAGTAAAGAAGAAGTAGAGCGCATGATGAAAGATGCTGAATCTCACGCGGAAGAAGACAAAGCGCGTAGAGAAGAAGCAGATGTCAGAAATGGCGCTGAAGGTCTTGTTTACCAAACAGAGAAATTCCTCAAAGATAATGCTGAAAAAATTCCTGCTGAAGGAAAAGCCAATGTTGAAGAACCACTAGCAACATTGAAAAAAGCATTAGAAGGAACAGATATTCCAAGCATTAAAACTGCAATGGAAGCTTTAGCTGAAGCTTCTCAAGCAGTTGGAGCTGCGATGTATCAAGAACAAGCAGCAAATGCTGAAGCATCAAATGAAAATGCAACAGACAATGGCGAAGACATTGTTGATGCAGAAATTGTTGATGAAGGAGCAAACACTAAGTGACAAATGCGTCTGAGCTAAACGAAGAGTCCAGCGAAGGCGTAAAGATCAGCGACAAGCGTCGAATTGATCCACAAACTGGTCAGCCGCGCGATGAAAGCGCGGCTAATCAAAACAGTGGTGAGACAAGTGCAGAAACGCCTGACAAAGTTTCTGAACTAACTGCTGATTTACAACGCATCACCGCTGAATACGCCAACTATCGCAAACGCGTGGATCGTGATCGCGAATTAATTCGTGACATGTCAACAAGTGTTGCCTTAGAACAATTGATTCCAATTTTGGATGACATTTCGCGTGCTCGCGAACACGGTGATTTAACAGGAACATTTTCAACTGTGGCAGATGCATTAAGCACTGTGACAAAAAGATTAGGGCTTGTTGAATTTGGCAAAGTAGATGAAGACTTTGATCCAAGTATTCATGAAGCTCTTTCCACGATGGAAGATGATTCAGTTGCATCACAAAAAGTTGGCACTGTAGCCCAAGTTGGTTACAAAGTTGGAGAAAGAATCCTGCGCCCTGCACGTGTAGTTGTTAAGCAACCACCAGCTAAATAAGAATTGAGGTGAGTAGTAATTGAGCGCTAAAGATTATTTAGAGAAAGATTACTACTCAATTCTTGGCGTTGCTAAAGATGCTGATGCTGCAACTTTAAAAAAGAAATATAGAAAATTAGCTAGAGAATTACATCCTGACACCAATAAAGAAAAAGGTGCAGAAGATAAATTTAAAGCAGTTTCAGAAGCTTATGATGTTTTATCTGATCCAAAAAAACGAACTGAATATGATCAAATGCGCACCTATGGTGCATCTAGTGGTGGTTTTGGTGGCGGAGGATTTAATCCCCGCGGATCTCAAGGTCAATCTGGTTACAACGTTAATTTTGAAGATGTCTTAGGTGGATTTAATTTAGGTGATTTATTTGGTGGCGGCGGTGGAAGAAAACAACAGAGATCTCGTCGTGGCTCAGATTTAGAAACAGAAGTTTCAATTTCATTTAATGATTGTTTAGATGGCACAACTCTTCCCTTAACACTTCGCGGTCAAACAACTTGCAACAATTGCAAAGGCAGTGGTGCCAAACCTGGAACAAATCCAAAGAAATGTTCTGCTTGTAATGGATCTGGTCAAACCATGAGAAATGCTGGCGGATTTGGTTTTGCTGACACCTGTTCTGTTTGTTATGGCACAGGACGAATTATTGAACAAAAAGATCCAAACTGTAGTGGCACAGGAATTGTGAATGAAACCAGAACAATTACTGCAAGAATTCCTGCCGGAATTAAAACTAATTCCAAATTAAGACTTAAAGGCAAAGGTGAACCAGGAGGAAGTGGTGGGGAGCCTGGAGATTTAATAGTAAATGTCATTGTTAAAGAAGATGAAATATTCCAAAGAGATGGTGACAACGTAAGAATTTCTGTGCCAATTAGATATGACGAAGCAGTATTTGGTGCTCAAATTGCAATTCCAGTTCCATCAGGAACCACAGTTACTTTAAAGATTCCAGCTCATACTCAAAA
>JAPLAV010000050.1 GCA_026393095.1 Actinomycetota bacterium
GGTGAAGTTGGAACAGGAAAATATCTAGATTTAGTTTTGTCAGGCCTTGCTGCAGAAACAGATATTGGACTTGTCCAACAAGTATTAATGCAATGTCGAAGTGCCATTGATGTTTATGCTGATAGAAAAAACAGAATTACCTACAACACAAAATTTGCTAATGGAATTCAAGATCTATTAGCGAAGACTGAAAATGGATCTGATAGACAACTTGCTCTAGTTAGAACATTTAGCGCTGTTGCAACCACTGAAACTCAAATAAATAGAGTCGCAGAAATTCTTGATGGTAAAGAGAAAATCATTGGACTAAATATTGATACTGATCTTCGCTGGACACTGCTTCGTAGATTGGTTGTGACTGGAAAACGTGGTTTATCAGCAATTGAAGAAGAATTAAAACGTGATGACACTGCCATGGGTAGAGAACATGCAGCAGGAGCTCGTGCTGCAATCCCAACACTTGAAGCAAAAGAAATTGCCTGGACTCTGGTTACCACTAATGATTCTTTGCCAAACTCTGAAATACATGCAGCACTTGGTGGATTGTCTTATATAGATCATGCTGAAATTATGAAGAACTTTATTGATAAATATTTTTCTTCAGTTGAGAAATTATGGAATTCTCGAACCCATGAAATTGGTCAATCATTAGTAACAGGATTATTTCCTAGTTCAAATATTACCCAAGAAGTAATTGATAAGTCAGATAAATTCTTGAATGAAAATAAAGATCTTGCAGTTGGTGCCAGAAGAATTATTATTGAACAAAGAGATTCTTTAGCTCGCGCACTAAGAGCGCAAGCGGTTGATAAATAGTTTTAAACGTCGGTCATTGATTTTGGACGATAGGCATGAGCGCCTAAGACTGAAAAAGCTTGGTTAAATCCTCCAACAAAATCATTAATTGCAAAAGCATTAGCCATAGAAACTGCAGCTAAACGACAAGCTTGATTATCTACTGTGGAAGATGCATAACTTCCAGTCACGATTTCTATTGCATGATTTTGTAAATCAACACAAACTAAAACAGTTGCAGAACTGTTTTCTAATCTTTTATGTAGTTTGATCGCATCTTTGCGACCTTCTTCTAATTCGCCAACATATAAACTGAAATTTAAATCGCTACTTGCTTCTGCAGCAGCAATTGACTTTGCTATTTGGTTTTGTTCATCTGTTGTAAAGAAATCACCACTTGGCACTTACGCCACCTGCCTTCAAAATTAGTGCACCTAATTCTTCGTCACTTGCTTCAAGTTCTGCATGTTTTGCTTCATCCCCTGGGCCATTTAGCCACCAGGTTTCAGTGTGAGAAACAAATCCTGATTCGCGTCTTGCTTTTCTCGACCATTGTGGAGCAAGAATTGCCAAAGAAATTAAACCTATGATCAATAATGGAAATCCGATAAAGAGTGCCACAGTTGCAGCTCCTGAAATTGCAACACCTGGTTCATCGCCATCATCTCTAATTACCGCAAATACTGGCTGAGAATTGATTAATAAATAAGTACTTAACGAAGCGATAGAAATGGTAATTCTTGACTTCTTCAACATAAATACAACTTTACTCATCTGTCATAACCACAAAAACGGGGTATCTATAGGTAACCTTGTGCATATGTTCCAAAATGCTAAATCGTTAACAGATACCCTCAGTGGCTATCTGGGAAGTATGCCCATTCAAGTAATTTTAATTTTTGCTATTGCAATATTTCTAAATACAGTGGTTCGAATAGCTATTTCTAGATTTGTAAAGACTGCAATTGCTAGAGCAAACGAACGAGCCCCACAATACAAAAGACTTGCTGATAACACCGCTGAGTTATCAGCCATGGTTATGCAACAGCGAACTGTGCAACGAGTAAAAGCTGTTGGTCAACTATTTAGAAGCGCTTCAGCGTTAATTATCTGGACCGTGGCAATTATGTCGGCGTTAAGTGTTGTTGGTTTTAATGTTGCTCCATTATTGGCAAGTGCTGGGGTGGCAGGAGTTGCTTTAGGTTTTGGTGCGCAAACTTTAATTAAAGATTTTCTTGCTGGAATTTTTATTATTTTAGAAGATCAATACGGTGTGGGCGATGTTGTTGATTTAGGTCCAGCCATTGACACAGTTGAAGAAGTTGATTTAAGAGTTACTCGATTAAGGGATATGGGTGGCGTTGTTTGGTATGTAAGAAACGGTGAAATTTTAAGAGTTGCTAACAGAAGTCAAGGTTGGACTGTGGCAACAGTAGATGTACCTGTTGCTTACGACGAAGACTTAGAAAAAGTAAGAGTTGTAATTGATCGAATTGGTAAAGAAATGTTAGATGATCCAGCTTTTTCAGGAATGTTACTTGGTGCACCGCAATATGCCGGTGTGGAACAGGTTGCTGGAGATGCA
>JAPLAV010000042.1 GCA_026393095.1 Actinomycetota bacterium
AATGATGTGTGGCAACCAACTAAAGATCGTCCCAGTGTTATTAATTTACCTGCCACAGTTGAAATGGCTTCACCAAATGTTTATGCCGATTCCATTGAATGGATGAATCGAAACTTAGATAGAAGAGAAGGTGTAATTCTTTCCTTACATCCTCACAATGATCGAGGCACAGGAGTAGCTGCTGCAGAACTTGGTTACTTAGCTGGAGCCGATCGCATTGAAGGTTGTTTATTCGGAAACGGTGAGAGAACTGGAAACGTTTGCTTAGTAACTCTTGGCTTGAATTTATTCAGTCAAGGAATAGATCCTCAAATTGATTTCAGCGATATTGATGAAATCAAAAGAACTGTTGAGTATTGCAATCAATTACCAGTTGCAGAACGCCATCCCTATGGTGGAGATTTAGTATTCACCGCATTTTCTGGCTCTCATCAAGATGCAATTAATAAAGGTTTAAAAGTTTTACAAAAAGATGCTGACAAAGCAGGAAAACCAATTGAGGATTTCACTTGGAATGTTCCCTATTTACCAATTGATCCAAAAGATGTGGGCAGAAGTTATGAAGCTGTGATTCGGGTTAATTCCCAATCAGGCAAAGGTGGCGTTGCCTACATTATGAAGACTGAACATCAATTAGATCTACCCCGTAAATTACAAATTGAATTCAGTCAAGTAATTCAAAAGGTAACTGATACCGAAGGTGGCGAAGTATCTCCAACTGCCATGTGGGACATTTTTAAAGATGAATACTTACCAAATCCACAAAAACCTTGGGGCCGCTTCTCACTTGTTTCAGTTGCACAAGATTCTGCAGTTGATGGTGACACAACTTTAACTGCCACCATTAAAGATAACGGAAAAGAATTTGTTATTAAGGGTGTAGGAAATGGTCCAATTGCTGCATTTTGTGAAGCACTTGCAACTCATGGAATTAATTTAAGAGTGCTTGATTATCACGAGCACGCATTAGCTTCAGGTGGAGATGCTCAAGCTGCTGCTTATTTAGAATGCTCAATTAATTCTCAAACCCTTTGGGGTGTGGGAATTGATCCAAGTATTGTCACTTCATCACTAAAAGCAATTATTAGTGCTGTTAACAGGTCAAATAGATAAAACTATTTTTTATCTCGACAAGCATCTGAGCAATACTTAACTTCATTCCAAGTCTTTGCCCAAGATTTTCGCCACGTCATTTTGCGACCACAACGAAGACAAATCTTTTCTGCTTTTGGATGCTTAGAAATATGTGAGCCCACATACCTATTTTAGGTCTGTGGGCTCATTTGGCTAATTGGAATTTAGCGAGAAACAGTTCCTTGGAAATCATCCTTGGTCTTATCAACCCAGGCCATTAATCCACGTAGCTTCTTGCCTACTTCTTCAATTTGTGATGTCTCGCCTTTTTTCCTAAATTTCTTGAACTTCTTAGCACCTTTGTCTTGATCATCAATGAAGTCTTTGGCAAATGAACCATTTTGAATTTCCTTCAAAATCTTTTTCATTCTCTTCTTAGTCTTCTTGTTGATAATTCTTGGACCTGAAACATAATCGCCGTATTCTGCAGTATCAGAAACTGACCAACGCATTTTGGCAATTCCGCCTTCATACATAAGATCCACAATTAGCTTTAATTCATGCAAGCATTCAAAATAAGCAACTTCTGGTTGGTAACCTGCTTCAACCAAAGTTTCAAAACCTGCTTGAACTAATGCGGTGGTTCCACCACAAAGAACAGCTTGCTCACCAAATAAATCAGTTTCGGTTTCTTCTGTGAATGTGGTTTTAATTCCACCAGCACGAAGACCACCAATTGCTTTGGCGTAAGAAAGAGCTAATGCCCAAGCTTTACCTGAATTATCTTGTTCAACAGCAACAATTACAGGAACTCCTCGACCATTTTGGTATTCGCGACGAACTAAATGTCCTGGACCTTTTGGTGCCACCATGCAAACATCAATATCTTTAGGAGGTTTGATGTAACCAAAACGAATATTGAATCCGTGGGAGAAGAACAATGCTTTGTTACTTGTTAAGTTTGGTTCGATTGATTCTTTATAAATATGTCTTTGCACATGATCTGGAGCAAGAATCATAATTACATCTGCTTCTTGAGCAGCTTGTGCAGGAGTTACAACTCTTAAGCCTTCTGCTTCTGCTTTTGCTCTACTTGGTGATCCTTCTTTTAATCCAACTCGAACATCAACGCCAGAGTTGTGAAGGTTTAATGCATGAGCATGGCCTTGTGAACCATAACCAATAACTGCAACTTTCTTTGATTTAATAATCTCTAAATCTGCATCTTTGTCATAAAACATTTCGGCCATTGTTATTTTCTTTCTGCTCGTTTTTTTTCTTAAATTCTCTAGTTAGAGCGTAATGTGCGATCGGAAACGGCTTTTGACCCACGTCCGATTGCCACCATGCCTGACTGAACTAGTTCCTTAATTCCGTACTCTTCCAACACTTTTAATAGTGCTTGAATCTTGTCGTGATTGCCGGTGGCCTCAATCGTGATGGCATCTGTTGCTACATCGACAACTTTGGCTCTAAAGAGTGCCACTGTTTCCAATATGGCTGAACGAGTGTTGTTATCAGCTTTTACTTTCACAAGTAATAATTCTCTTTGCACAGCAGCAGAGTTATCCAACTCCACAATTTTAAGAACGTTGATTAACTTATTTAATTGCTTGGTTACTTGTTCTAATGGAGATTCGGCAACGTTCACAACGATGGTCATACGAGAAACACCTGCTGCTTCTGTTGGACCTACTGCAAGAGATTCGATGTTGAAACCTCTGCGAGCAAATAAACTTGCAATTCTTGCCAAAACACCTGGTTGATCTTCAACTAGAACGCTTAATGTGTGGCGACTCATTCGTCATCACTTCGCATCCATTGTGGTGCCATATCGCGAGCAAATTTAATTTCAGAGTTACTCATACCTGCTGCCACCATTGGCCAAACCATGGCATCTTTATGAACAACAAAGTCAATTACCACTGGAGCATCATTTAGTTCTAATGCTTTTTCAATGGTTTTATCTACTTCTTCACGTGTTTCGCAACGCAAACCATGACATCCGTAAGCATCAGCTAGTTTCACAAAATCTGGAACTCTATTGCTATTTAGGTCTGTATTGGAATAACGATTGTTATAAAACAAGGATTGCCATTGTCTAACCATGCCCAGGGCATTGTTATTGATCAAACCAACTTTGATTGGAATGTCATTTAGTGTGCAAGTAGCTAATTCCTGATTTGTCATCTGGAAACAACCATCACCATCAATTGCCCACACTGTTTTATCTGGAGCGCCAACTTTTGCACCCATTGCTGCAGGAATTGCATAACCCATAGTTCCTAAGCCACCAGAGTTAAGCCAAGTTCCTGGTTTTTCGTATTTAACAAATTGGGCTGCCCACATTTGATGTTGACCAACACCTGCTGCATAAATTGCATCAGGACCATTTATGGCACCAATTCTTTCAATTACATATTGTGGTGACAAAGAACCATCAGTTGGATGATCATAACCAAGTGGGTATTCAGTTCTTAATCTATTTAGATTTGCCCACCATGCTTCATAATTACCGGTTCGACCAGCTTTATGTTCATCTTTTAATGCCGCAATAAGTTCAATAATTGTTTCTTTAGCATCTCCCACAATTGGAATGTGGGCAAATCTATTTTTACCAATTTCGGCAGGATCAATATCAACGTGAATTACATCTGCTTCTGGTGCAAATGAAGAAAGTTGACCAGTTACACGATCATCAAAACGTGTTCCTAAAGCAATTAACAAATCACTTTGTTGCAAAGATCCAACAGCAGCAACAGATCCGTGCATACCCGGCATTCCTAGGTGTTGTGGATGAGAATCAGGAAACGCACCTCTTGCCATCAAAGTTGTCACAACAGGAATTTGAGTTAATTCTGCAAGTTGCAATAACTCTTTAGCAGCATTTGATCTAATAACTCCGCCACCAACATAAAGAACTGGTTTCTTGGCAGCAATGATTCGTTCTGCTGCTTCTTTAACTCTTTTTGAATTTGGCTTAGTTGTCGGATGATATCCAGGCAAATTCATAATTGGTGGCCAATTAAAACTAGTTTTCGCATTCAAAGCATCTTTGGAAATGTCAACTAAAACTGGTCCTGGTCTGCCAGTTGATGCTAAATGAAAAGCTTCAGCAATAGCTCTAGGAATGTCATCTGCTTTTGTTACAAGATAATTGTGTTTGGTAATTGGAAAAGTAATGCCTCGAATGTCTGCTTCTTGGAATGCATCAGTACCAATTGCATTGGAAGGAACTTGACCAGTAATTGCGACCATGGGAATTGAATCCATATGAGCATCAGCAATTGGTGTTACTAAGTTTGTTGCTCCTGGTCCACTTGTTGCCATACAAACACCAACACGACCAGTTACGTGGGCATAACCTTCTGCAGCATGACCTGCACCTTGTTCATGTCTAACTAAAATATGTCTTATTTTTTTTGAATCCATCATCGGATCATAAGCAGGAAGAATTGCTCCGCCAGGAATTCCAAAGACCGTATCTACACCAGCTGATTCAAGAGATTGAATCAAACTTTGTGCACCGGTTATTTCGGCCATTTATTTTTTCCTTTTATCGGGGAAGAATTCTTTTTTAAGAGAATCCCTCAATTGTTTCAGTTGCTCTTAGCCCACTAAAAAACCCCCCGGCCTTTTGGGCAAACGGAGGGAGGCGCGTGGGCTAAATCTTGCTAGCCGACGCGCTCGCTAACTACTACGAGTGCATTTCTCATTGATAAAAGAGTACAACCATATTTATAAAAGGTCTAGTTGGAGGTATCGGTACTGCTAGTTACAAACTGCACCTTTGGCAGAAGAGCCAACTAATTTTGCGTATTTTCCTAAAATTCCAGTGGTGTATCTAGGTGTGGCTGGTTTCCAAGTTGCTCTACGTTTTTCTAATTCAGCATCATCAACAAGTAAATCAAGTCTTCGTGCAGCAAGATCTAGGCGAATCTTGTCGCCAGTTTGCGCTAAAGCAATTGGTCCACCATCTGTTGCTTCAGGAGCAACGTGACCAATACAAAAACCAGCAGTTGCGCCACTAAATCTGCCATCAGTAATTAACATGACATCTTTTCCTAAACCTGCACCTTTAATTGCTGCAGTTACTGCCAACATTTCACGCATTCCTGGTCCACCTTTTGGACCTTCGTAGCGAATAACTACAACGTCACCTTTAACAATTTTTCCGTGAGTAACTGCATCCATAGCAAATTTTTCATCATCAAATACTTTGGCCGTTCCTTCAAATATTGGAGATTCAATAGAAGCAGCTTTAATAACTGCACCTTCTGGAGCAAGGGAACCTTTAAGAATTACAAGTCCACCAGTTTTGTGTATTGGATTATTAACCGCATGAATAATTTTTCCATCAGGATCTGGTGGATTAATAGCTGCTAAGTTCTCGGCAACAGTTTTTCCAGTCACAGTTAATTCATCACCATGAATTAATCCGGCATCTAGTAAAGCTTTCATAACTACAGGTACTCCACCGATTTTATCTAAGTCATTCATTACATAACGACCAAAAGGTTTAACGTCAGCTAAGTGAGGAGTTTTATCACCAATTCGGTTGTAATCATCAATAGTTAAATCAACGTTTGCTTCGTGAGCAATTGCAAGTAAATGAAGAATGGCGTTAGTTGATCCGCCCAGTGCCATCACAATTGTAATTGCATTTTCAAATGCTTTCTTAGTCATAATGTCTCGAGCAGTGATTCCTAAGCGAATTAAATTAACAACAGCTTCTCCAGCTGCATAAGCATCTGCATCTCGTCTGCTATCAATTGCAGGAGCAGAAGCACTTCCTGGTAACGCCATTCCTAAAGCTTCGGCAACAGAGCTCATTGTGTTTGCGGTAAACATTCCACCACATGCACCTTCACCAGGGCATGCTGCTCTTTCAATTTCACCTAATTCAGATTCAGTTATTTTTCCTAAAGCACAAGCTCCAACACCTTCGAACACATCTTGAATTGTTAAATCTTTACCATTTAAATTTCCAGGCATAATTGATCCGTTATAAACAAAAACG
>JAPLAV010000090.1 GCA_026393095.1 Actinomycetota bacterium
AATTACATCAGCATCATTTTGAGTATTCATCTATTTACTTTTCTCAGCTCTGTGTAGGGCAACAATTCCACCAGTTAGGTTTTTCCATTTAACATTATTCCAATTTGAGTTACTAATTTGAGTAGCAAAGTCTTTCTGATTTGGCCAGGCTCTAATTGAATCTGCCAAATAAACATAAGCATCCGGATTTGAAGAGGTCTTCTTAGCAATTGCAGGAAGAGCCTTCATTAAATACTCCATATAAATTTTTCTGAATGGCTCAAAGGTGGGAGACGAGAATTCACAAACAACTAATCTTCCTCCAGGCTTTGTTACTCTAAACATTTCCTTTAGCGCTTTTTCTACGTTGTTCACATTTCTTATTCCAAATGAAATAGTTACTGCATCAAATGTTTGATCAGCAAATGGTAGAGATAGGGCATCTCCTGCTGAGAAACTTAATTGTGGAGAACGTTTGCGTCCTTCCTTTAACATTCCTAAAGAAAAGTCACAAGGAATAACTGTTGACCCAGATTTTGAAAAAGCTACTGAACTAGTTCCAGTTCCTGCTGCAAGATCTAAAACTAATTCACCTTTTTTAGCAGAAACTGCTTGTGCAGTTGCTCTACGCCAAGAGTGGGTAAGTCCAAATGCTAAGACGTCATTTGTGATGTCGTATTTTGCGGCAACGCGATCAAACATTGCAGCAACTTCGCTGGGATTTTTTGCTAAGGAAGCTTTCGACATATTCATATTCTGTCAGCCCCACAGTTTTTTGCCACTTGTGGATGGTTTCTAAGTTCAGGCGTAGTCTATGAATATGTCGAAACCAACTGCCGTAGAAAACTTTTCGACTACTCCCATTCGCACAATCGAATTATCTAAAAAAGTTGATTTAATAAACCTGATTCCAGACCTTCCAGCCGATCAAGTTTTTTCGTGGGTTAGAAACAATCAAGGACTCGTGGCATGGGGAATAAACACCAAAGAAAACTTCTCTGGAACTGAGCGATTCTCTAGAGCACATAAATGGTGGAAAGAATTTGTTGATAATTGTTCAATCAGAGATGAAGTGCTTACTCCAAGTTCAGGCGCTATTGCTTTTGTTTCATTTTCTTATCTTGCAGAAAGTTCAAGTGTCGTAGTTGTTCCTGAAGTTGTGGTGGGACAAAACAGTGACAAAACCTGGTTAACCGTAATTGGTGATATAGACATAGAGAAAATTCAAGCTGCGATATTTGCCCCTAAAGAAGTAGCAAAATCTCCTGTAAATCTGACTTGGACAAAGGGCAGCATTTCAATTGATGAATGGCAAAAAGGTGTAGATAAGGCAGTTAAAAGAATTAATAACAAAGAGCTAGACAAGGTTGTTTTAGCAAGAGATTTAAATGCGCAAGCAGATGAAGTTATCGATCCGCGTTATGTGTTAACTAATTTGAGCGATTCTTATCCTGAATGCTGGTCATTTGCAGTGGATGGCTTAATTGGGGCAACCCCTGAATTGCTAATTCGCCGAAGTGGCGATGCTGTTTTATCAAGAGTTTTAGCAGGAACGATTCGTCGTGACGAAACCGCGAATGATTCAGAACTAGCAATAACTTTGTTAAAAAGCGGTAAAGATTTAGAAGAACATGAATTTGCTGTTACTTCTGTTGCCACATCACTGGCTTTGCATTGCACTGATATGAAAGTGCCTTCGACTCCTAGAGTTTTAAGACTTTCTAACGTTGCACATTTGGCGACTGATATTTCAGGAACACTTGTTGATTCAGCACCTGCGTTAGTTTTGGCAGGATCTCTTCATCCCACGGCCGCAATTTGTGGCACACCGACTGGAAGAGCAAAAAGTTTAATTAAAGAATTAGAACAAATGGATCGCAATCGATACACCGGTCCAGTTGGCTGGATAAATGCTAAAGGTGATGGTGAATTAGGTATTGCACTTAGATGCGCAGAAATAATTGAAAATAAGGCAAGATTATTTGCTGGGTGTGGAATTGTTTCTGAATCAACACCAATTGATGAATTAGCAGAATCTGATGCAAAATTTGCAGCAATGAAAGATGCACTTACTAACTAAACGGTAATACTCCTGTTTACTTCTTCAAAAATTGATTTTCTTAGCTCTGCTTCTGCTTTTCTTGATTGAATTTTAACCACTAGAACTTTAACGCCATTTGGAACATTCAAGTTGTTTGCTAAGTCATCAATTTTAGAAATTGACTTAACTTCAGCACCTAAACTCTTAAATACTTCCGCCAAGTTCACATCTGTAGGAGTTCCAAAAACTCTTTCGAAATCTGCAACTTCAGATTGCTCCAAAAGATTAAATATTCCTCCACCGTTATTATCGTTGACAATAAAGGTTATGTTTGGTTTTTTTTCTAGTGTTGGAATAACAAAACTTGACAAATCATGAAGTGCTGCAATATCACCCAACATTGCAAAGGTAGGAAGTTTAGAACTTAAAGCTGCACCCATTGCTGTAGAAACGATGCCATCAATTCCATTTACTCCTCTATTCATAGAAACACTTACTTCTCCATTGGAGAAAGGAGAATCAATTTCGGGGGAAGTGAGTAATTCAAAGTCTCTGGCAGCAAGACTTGAAGCTAAATGGATATGAGAATTTTTAGGCAGATTTTTCATTAAACAATCAACAACATGAAGTGCAGATACTTTAGAATTTTCTTTCAGCAATTGTTGAACTATTGAGTGTGACAATTTTCCAGCATCTTGCCAGGTTTGTTTCCAGGCTTTATTGGATTGTTTTGCTGGAACTCTGAATAGTCCAGAAATTCTTTGCTTAGCAGCAGAATTGGTAATGATGCTTGGTACCGCACAGGAAATAACTAAACTTCCTTTTTTAATCAAATCATTAACTTGGCGAGATAAACCCACGCGTCCAACAGTTAAGACTACGTCTGGTTTTAAGTTAATTGCGTTTAAAGAAAGTAATGCCGGTGCGTTAGAAACCATTCCTGATCCAACACATTGATGTGGTGGTTCAACTATTACTGGCCAATCGAGTGCATTTCCTAGTTCTTGTGCGTAGTTTAAATACTCCACATTTGTTCCGCCAGCAACAATTAATCCTTTACGAGATAGCAGCTCTGTTGAGATATTTTCTGGAGTAATAACAGTCTCATTTTGTGGAATTTTCTTATGCTCAAAAACAAAATCAACACTAGGAACTAGTGGCTCTGCTAAAGCAATATTTAAATGAACTGGTCCTCTATTTCTTGTGGCTGCAGTAAATACTGAATTAATTCGATCTCTGATTGCATCCCTTGCGGAGGCTGTTTCTATAGACAAAGATTCAGAGGCTATTTCAATACTTCTGGATACATAATTACCAAAAATTTCTCTTTGTGCAATTACTTGATTTGCTCCTGTTCCTTGAAAGGCGGCAGGGCGATCTGCTGTTAACACTATGAATGGAATTCCTGCATATTTTGCTTCTATTATTGCTGGGAAAATATTTGCAACAGCCGTACCTGAAGTTGTTAATACCGCAGCAGGTTTGCCAGTTTTTATTGCAGAACCTAATGCTAAAAATGCTGCTGATCTTTCATCGATTCTTACGTGTATGGAAATTAAACCTTGCTTTTCTGCTTCGATTAAAGCCAATGAAATGGGACCGTTTCTTGATCCTGGAGCTAGCGAAACAAATTCAACTCCAGTATTGATTAATTGCTGAACGACTAATTGAGCAGTTTGCGCAGAGGCTGGTTGTGATGTTTTTTGTTCCGACATTAAAACCAATTCCTCTCTCTTCCGAAATCAAATGACAAATTCAATCTTTTAATCAGTTCTTCTTGATTTGGACTATCTGTGACTTTAGATTCATCTACTTCTAGTCTTTTTATTTCAATAACGCCATTATGGGCGCTCAGAGTTTGAGTCACAACATCAGTAGAAAGAATTGAGCCTGTCCCAGCCCCGGCAACCAATTGAGAACTTTCTCCCAAAAGAGATTGAGCAAGCAAAGTTTCGTATAAGCCAATGCTTGTATCCATTGATCCAGACACCACAACTTTTTTCCCACTTTTTATTACCTGTTCAGCAATGCTTTGAAATCTCTTTATCCCACCAACTGGAATAGGCTTTATAACTACAAAATCTGCGACATCTGTAATTGTTTTTATATGTTCAGGATTAGTTGCATCATTTGCCAAACGTAGGTTCTCATCGATTGCAACTGGAATTTTAGTTAATGCTTTGAGTTCTTTAATCTCTTCAATACTTTTACACGGTTGCTCAATGTATTCGATCTTAAATTCAGACAGCCTGTTTGAATAATTTAGGGCATCACTAATTTTTAAACTTCCATTAAAGTCAATTCTAAAAACAATTTCTGGATAAGCTGAAATTACAGCTTCTAGAAATGCAATATCACTATCGATATTGGTTCCATTTAACTTTACTTTTAAAGTCTTACATCCAGTGGCAGTAAGAATATCGATTGCTTTTTTAGGATCAGGACTAGTAGATATTGCGTTGACTTTAATTTGTTTTTCAATTGGTTCAGGTAATTTCGACCAAGCCATTTCTAATGCTGCTTGTAACCACCTGGCACTGTGTTCAATTGTGTGATGAGGAAAAGGAGCAAACTCTGACCAGCCAAAATCGCCTCTGATTAAAACACCTTCACGAAATTTCTCTTGGCGCATCGCATCGGTTAGTTCGACTCGAAAAGTTTTTAAATTGCTTAAAGCAGTTTCTTTACTTTGCATTGCAACAAACTTTCTTTTTAAGGACGCTTTGGAAATTTACCGAAATCAGGTTTTCTTTTTTCTTTATAAGCATTACGTCCTTCTTGAGCTTCCTCGCTCATGTAATAAAGCAAAGTTGCATCTCCTGCTAATTGTTGAATACCAGCTAATCCATCATCTGATGCATTAAATGAAGCTTTGAGCAAACGAAGAGAAAGCGGAGAATGTTGCAACATTTCTTTTGCCCATTTAACAGTTTCTTTTTCTAAATCAACTAAAGGCACAACAGAATTAACTAATCCCCATTCAAGTGCAGTTTTAGCGTCATATTGTCTTGCCATAAACCAAACTTCTTTTGCTCTCTTTAAACCAATTTGTCTTGACAACAAACTTGAACCGTAACCACCATCAAATGATCCAACTCTTGGACCTGTTTGCCCAAATTTTGCATTCTCTGCTGCAATTGATAAATCACAAACAACATGTAATACATGTCCACCACCAATTGCAAAACCTGCAATCATTGCAATAACTGGTTTAGGTAATCTTCTAATTTGTACTTGTAAATCTAAAACATTTAGTCGACCAATTCCTTTTTGTGCAACTTCATCATCACCGATATATCCGTCATCGCCACGAATGCTTTGGTCTCCACCTGAACAAAAAGCAAGGTCACCTTTACCGGTGAGAATTACTACGCCAACTTCATTGTCATCTCGTGCCATATCAAAAGCTTTAATAAGTTCAGTAACAGTTTGCGGTCTAAATGCATTTCTTTTTTCAGGACGATTAATTGTGATCTTTGAAATGCCTTCAGCTACGTGATATTCAATATCGCGCCATTGACCTTCAGGTTTCCAATTCAATGCAGAAACGATTGAGGATTGTGCTGGATCGTTATTCACTTAAAAACATTCACTCTCTACGCTGGTGTACTGATGACACCAATCTTTGCAAACCGAGTTTTACTGCCTGTGGGCCGGAAGGCTGCTGACGCAGTTTCAGGGGCAATTTCTAAAAGTCTTAATGAAAAATCAATTAGTGCACTAGTTCCTGCAACCAAAGGTGAAAGTTTAGGTAATAAATATGAAACGGCGCTAGATGTTTCAGTTCCTTGTCAAATTGAGTCTGGACTAATTGTTTGCACAAGCGGATCAACTGGAAATCCAAAAGCTGTGGAAATATCTGCCGAAGTATTATTAGCAGCAACGAATTTAGTCAACTCAAAGTTTGAAAATCCTGCATCTTGGTTGTTAGCAATTAATCCTGCCTTTATTGGTGGTGCCATGGTTATTGCTCGAGCAATTGCTCAAGATCAAAAATGGGAATATGGATTAGACGATGACGGTAAATTCTCCCCAGAAATTTTTGCCGGTATTGCACAAACTTTCATTGCGAAAAACGGAAGAGTAAGAACTTCATTGGTTGCAGCTCAGCTTTCTTCATTGATTGCCCAAGATCGAATTGAGTTATTAACAAAATTTGATGCAGTATTAGTTGGTGGCGGACAGATTTCTCCAGAAATTTACAACGATTTAGTTAATCAAGGTGTTAATTTAATTAGAACTTATGGAATGACTGAAACTTGCGGTGGAGTTGTTTGGGATGGGAAAACACTTGGAGAAGTAAAAGTAAGAATTGAAAACCCTGCCAATGGTGGAGCAGGGCGAATTTCAATCAATAGCCCAAGTAATGCAACTTGTTACCACGGAAATAGTGAAGGCATAAAGAAATTGAATCAAATAACTTTTAATAACGGTTGGGTAATGACTCAAGATATAGGAACTTATGAAAATGCCACACTCAAAGTAATCGGCAGAAGTGATGACATTGTAGTTTCAGGGGGCGTAAATGTTTCTGTCCACGCTGTGGAAAATGTCTTAAGAGATCAAGACGGCGTTGAAGACGCGGTTGTTTTTGCAATGCCTGATAAAACTTGGGGAACAATTATTGCTGCTGTAATTGTAGGAAATGCAGATCTTCTTAAACTCCAAGATGCAGTTGAAAAAGAATTAGGAAGTCCAGCCAAGCCTCGAGTAATTAAATTTGCTCATGAATTGCCTTTACTTCCAAATGGCAAAATTGATGTAGATTCTTTGAAATGACTAGTTTAAACATCTGGTTACAAGGCGCTAGACCAAAAACACTTGGTGCAGCAATTGCTCCAGTATTAGTGGGCTCATCAATTGCTTATTATGAAAAATCTTTTGATTTAACTATTTCTCTTTTGGCTTTAATAGTAAGTATTTCCATTCAGATAGCCGTTAACTATGCCAATGATTATTCAGATGGAATAAAAGGCACAGATGATCAAAGAGTTGGTCCAGTGCGACTTGTTGGTCAAAAACTTGCAAGTCCTAAATCTGTGAAAACCGCATCCATCATTTTCTTTTCTATAGCTGCTTTGGCTGGATTATTTATTACCATTCTCTCCAACCAATGGTGGTTTTTACTATTAGGTCTTAGTGCAATTGTTGCAGCGTGGACTTACACAGGAGGTCCAAAACCCTACGGTTATGCCGGGCTAGGTGAATTATTTGTTTTCATTTATTTTGGACTAGTTGCTGTATTAGGAACAACATATGCGCAAACTCTTTACTTAAAACCTTACTTCTTCTTATACGCCATATCGATAGGACTTTTTGCATCAGCAATTTTGGTTGCAAATAATTTAAGAGATAGAGAAAAGGACAAACAAAACAATAAGAATACTTTGGCCGTTAAATTAGGAGATCAAAAGACCAGGATTTTATATGTGCTTTTAATGATACTTCCATTTATCTTAGTTTTGTCATTATTTATATACAACAGCATTAATCCTGGAACAAGAATTGGTGCAACAATTCAAATTCAACTTCTAGCTTTGTTTCTCGCCTGGAGAAGTATAAAACCAGTTATAAATAAAGTATTAGGTAAAGAATTGATTCCGGTTTTGATTAAAACAGGTCAGACTGAACTGCTCTGGGCACTGCTTGTTTCACTTGCATTGGTCTTAGAAACTAATTAATTTCCATCAATAATCTTGTCTTCTTTTTCTGCAGCCGCAGCAATTCTTTTGTTCACTCTTTGAAATCCTGAAAAAATAGAAGAAGATAGTTGATCTCTAGTTTTCGAAAGCACAAAAAGACTAACAATTCCAGAAGCCAAAAATCCCATTACTAGTAATAGAACTCCTCTTAAACCAGCTAAGTATCCAACGCCTAAAAAGGAAGCCAAAATCAAAATTCTTAAGAACGTGTAAATAAATATATTTTTCATACCTTAAATACCTGCATAACTGTGTAGACCTGTGACCAAAATATTTATCACAAAGAAATTGAAAACTATTGTTGCATATCCAGCAATACTTACCCAGGCTGATTTTGTTCCTTTCCAGCCAATTGTTACTCGAGAATGTAAATAAGCAGCATAAACAATCCAAGTTATAAATGCCCAAGTTTCTTTAGGATCCCATCCCCAATATCTACCCCATGCACTTTCTGCCCAAATAGCACCAGAGATTACGGCGAAAGTCCAAATTGGAAAAGCAAACAAAACAACTTTGTATGAGAATTCATCAATTCTTTTTGCACTTGGAAGATTTTTTAGTTTTCCTTTAACTTTTAACAAATAAATAATAGATAAAGCAAAATTAATAGTAAATGCGCCATATGAAATTATGGCTGAAGTTACGTGAATTAACAGCCAAGTAGATTTCAATGCAGGAACAAGTGGACCACTTTCTGTATAAAGGACAATTACTGCTAGGCCCAAAAGTAAAATCACGGGAACAATTACAAAAATACCTAGCCAAGCAATATCTTTCTTAATTGAAATAACTAGAAAAGTAAAGATGATCGCAATAGCAGACGCTAAAGCAAACTCATACATATTTCCCCAAGGAGCTCTCTGAGCAGCAATACCTCTAAGGAGTAATGCTGCTACTAAGAAAAGCCCAGTTAACCAAGTTAAAGAAAGAGCGACATTTAAAATTTTTGATTTCATTTTATTTTGAGTCAAAGCTAAAGAGAATAGAACTAAATTGAAGGCGGCAAGAAATATTCCAAAATAAACAAATAAATTGCTTAATGAATTAGTACTCATATCGATCTATCCCCCTTCTTACGTAATCCTTTAACTCCCAGGCCTTCCAACAACTTTTCTAAATCTTTATTGACATCGTGATTAGTACTTTTTGCAAGTCCTGCTACTTCTATAACACTAGGTCCTTTTTGCACTTTTGGCATCAGCACCCAAATTCTTCTTCGTTGGATACCTAGACCAAAAAACATTCCCAGCATCGCAAAAATTGCACCAATTAAAGCTAAGAATCTGCCCGGTTCATAAGCAACCTGAAATGTTGCAAACTGCTCAATTGCTTGAAACTTAACTTCATAGCCTTGATCTGTGGTCCAACTTTCTCCAGGCTTTAATTCTTCTAACCCAAGCTCAGTCATCTTTGAAGTATCTAATTTATAAATACTCTGCGATTTTCCATCATTTACTCCCAGATCTCCTTGCCACAATGACATAAATATTTGTGGATTATCAAGGGCCGGGAAAGTCGATGTAGGACCATTTATCGGATCTACATTTGCAGTGGGCAGAAATCTTGCATTGATTCCCAGTTGAGGAGTTTCATCTGCAATTTTAACTACACCAGTTGAAGAAAAGTTTCCATCTTGTGGCAGAAATACTACTGAATCAGAAAAAATAGTTTCTTTCAACGGATTCAAAACTTCAATTCTTGGGGCATAACCGTGTCCAGTTAAAAACACTTTTGTACCATCAACATTAAATGGTTTGTTCACTAATATTTTTAAATCTTCTTCACCATTAATAGTTATAGCTGCTTCAAATTTTCTAGGCGAACCCATTTGAACAACACTTCTTTCAAAATCAACAGTAAAATCATTTAAAGTAAAATAGAAGTTTGGCATACTTTTGATATTGAATAATTTTCCTGCTCGAAAATCGTCATATTGCGTTAAAGTATTTGCAAAACCATTTCCTTCTTTAACAATCACTGTTCCTCGATAACTAAATAAAGCACCAAAAGCTAGAGCAATTGTTAACAGAATCAAACTTGCATGAAAAACCAAATTTCCTGCTTCTCTGGTGTAACCTTTCTCGGCAGTTAAACTATTTCCTTTTTTATTTATCCGCCAACCCATTTCTTTTAAGATCGTTTCGATTTTGTTGATATTTGTTTTTGGAATACTAATCTTTCGATATCCTGCAAATTTCTTGATTTCTATTGGAGGATTAGGCGGTTGCTCATTGAATGATTGCCAGTAGACCTTAAGTCTTGGAATAACACATCCAATTAACGAAATCATCAACAAAATATAGATAGCAGAAAACCAAAAAGAACCATAAACTTCAAAAAGGCCTAAAGAATCAAAAATGTCTGCAACTGCTGGATTATCGCTTTTCCAGTTATTTACTTTAAGTATTGAAGCTGTTCGTTGCGGAAGTATCGAACCAGGAATTGCAGCAAGTGCAACTAAAAGCAATAAAAGAAGTGCAGTGTTCATGCTGGTTAATTGGCGCCAAGTCCAACGAAGAAAACCCCAAAAGTTTAGGGGTGGAAGTGGTGTTTCAGTTCTTTGTTTAGCAGAAATTTGTTTTTTCATAATACTGGTGTAAATCCTGAAATTAGTATTCTCATTTCAACAGTTACTTCAGACCAAAGTCCGGTAGCTAACAAGATTCCAATAAGTATTAGCAATATCCCACCGATTCTTAAGAACAACACTTGTCGCTTTCTTAACCAGCTCACAGAAGCAACTGCCTTTTCTAGCGTAAAAGTAATAAGCAAAAAGGGCAAACCTAAACCAAAACCATAGAACGCAGAAAGTATTGCACCGCGTGAAACTGTTGCTTGATTAAATGCCAAAGTTTGAACAGCTGCCAATGTTGGACCAATACAAGGTGTCCAACCAATAGCAAATAGAGCACCTAATAAAGGAGCGCCCACTAAGCCTTGTTTAACTGGAGTATGAAATCTATATTCACGCTTAAATAGGTTCCAAAAACCTAAGTAACTTATTCCTAATGCAATGACAAATAACCCCATAATTCTTTCAATAGTTCTTCCGTAAGAAATAAACCATCCACCAATTCCCCCAAAAAACATTCCAATGCAAACAAATACGAAAGTAAATCCTGCGATAAATAACAAGGTGGCAATTAATGCTTTTGATTTTCGGATTGATTTATTGGCATTCAAACCAAATCCAGTGATAAAGGAAAGATATCCAGGAACTAAAGGAAGTACGCAAGGAGATAAAAAGGAAATTAACCCTGCACTAAACGAAATCAATATTGCAATTAGGAGAGATCCTTGGGTAACAGTGTTCATTCGTCAACCAAACTAGAAATGAAACCCTGAATTAAAGCTCGCTCGATTGGCCCAAGTTGTCTTGCGGCAACTTTTCCATTTTTATCAACTAAAACTGTTGAAGGAATAGCATTTGCGGGCAACGTATCTTTAAATCCCAACAGTTTTACCCCATCACGATCAAAAATATTGGGATAGGTTATTCCAAAGTTAGTTATGAATTTTTCTGCTGAAACCCTAGAGTCTCTGATGTTGATTCCAATAAATTCCACGCCACTGTCTTTGTTTTTTACATACAATTCTTGTAACTCTTTGGCTTCTTTTCGACAGGGTCCACACCATGATCCCCATACATTCAAAACTACAACCTTATTTTTGTAGTTTTTTAAATCAATTTCTTTGCCATTAAAATCTAAAGCAATTAACTCAGGGGCTGATTTTCTATCCTCTACTTTAAGAAAAGTTGCAGTACCATCACCTGAAATAAAGCCCGCTTCACCAGAATTTTGAATTGCAGCATTAGGCGTTGCACAAGCGGTAAGTAAAAAACAACTTAAAACAAATATTAATTTACGCACCGGATATTTTGCTGGCATCTTTTAGCAAATCTGCTGACGGTTCTTCGTACTTAACTTCTACTAATTTGTCGTCATCAAAAACAAAAGTGGTCACACTTGCCAAACTACATTGGCGTTTACGTGGATCGTGTACAAAAGATTTTCCTTCAGCAGCAAGTCTTGCAACCCAAATTGGAAGTTGATGTGAAACTAATAAAGCTTCTTTACCTTTAGCGGCATCTCGTGCTGAAAATATTGCAGTGCGCATTCTGTCTGCAACTTGTTTATACGGCTCTCCCCATGATGGACGAAATGGATTTCTTAAATGCCACCAATTTCTTGGATCATTTAATGCTCCATCTCCCACTGAAACCCTTTTGCCTTCAAAAACGTTCTCGGCTTCGATAATCAAACTATTTATTTCTGGTTTTAAATTATGGACATTTGCAGTAGGAGCTGCAGTTTGTTGTGCTCTTTCTAATGGAGAAGAAACGATTAATGAAAGATTGCTGTTTTTAAAATGTTCTGCAGCACGATCTGCCATTTTTAAACCAAGTTCAGATAATTTATATCCGGGCAATCTCCCGTAAAGAACTTTTTCAGGATTAAAAACTTCGCCATGTCTCATGACATGGACAAGAGTTTTAGTAGCCATCGGCTTTATTTCTTAATGTTTACGACGCATGGAACCGCGACGTTTGCTTGGACGCCAAACATTGTCACCGTTTTCAACTGCTGCCAGTCTTAAAGTTTCTCCATGTGCAGCAAGTGCATCAATCAAAATTGAAACATTTGGAGATTCTGCTTGCACATCAACTCTTAAACCATGTTCTTGCGCTGCTTGTGCAGTTTGTGGCCCAATCACTGCCACAACAGTTGAAGCATGTGGTTTACCAGCAATTCCAACAAGATTTCTTACAGTGCTGGCAGAAGTAAATAGCACTGCATCAAATCCACCACTTTTAATTAATTCTCTTGTGTGAGCAGGAGGAGGAGCAGCACGAACTGTTCTAAACGCAACGATGTCTTCAACTTCCCAGCCTTTAGCTTGCATTCCTTCAACCAGAGTTTCAGTTGCAATATCTGCGCGCGGTAAGAAAACTCTATTTATTGGATCTAGTAATTGATCAAATTTTGGCCAAACTTCTAATAGACCTTCAGAGTTATGTTCATTTGCCGGGAACAAATCTGGTTTAACACCAAATTCAACAAGTGCATCAATTACTGGTTGACCAATTGCGGCAACTTTTAATCCAGCAAATGCTCTGGCATCTAAACCGTAATCAATAAATTTATCTCGCACGGCTCTTACAGCATTTGTACTGGTGAAGACCACCCATTGGAATCTTCCTGAAACTAAACCGTGAACTGCTCTTTCCATTTGTTGTGGAGTTCTTGGTGGCTCTACAGAAATTGTAGGAACCTCTACTGAAACTGCTCCATAAACTGCTAATAGTTTTTGAAAATCTTCAGCATCTTCCTTAGTTCTAGGAACTAGAACTTTCCAACCAAATAAGGATTTGTTTTCAAACCATTGATATTTATCCCTGTTGTTAACAAGATCACCAATAACAATTACGCCTTGTCCTGATTGTCTGGCAGCTTTTGCAACTACTGGAATATTTTCCAGAGTTGAAACAATTGTTCTTTGGTCAGTTGTACTGCCATCTCTTGTGACAGAAATTGGAGTTGTGGCATCTCGCCCGCGAGCAATCAATGCACTTGCAATTGCTGGTGCTTTATCGGCTGCGTTAATTACCACGATTGGAATTGTTGGATCTAAATGCATTGACCAATCAATTGGTTCTGAACCATTAAGAATGTGAACTTCTTTTCCTTTATTGGCAAATAGTGACATTCCTGCATGAGTTGGTACAGCAGTAATAGGAGAAACTCCAGGAACATATTCAAATTCAATTTTTGATTTAGCAAGAGTAGAAACTTCTACAGCTAAGTTATCTTCAACAACTGGATCTCCTGCGCAAAGTCTGACAACTGCAGCACCTTCTTTGGCAGCATCAATTGCTAAACGAGCTCTCACAGCTGGAGCCATTGGTACGCCATCTTCATCAACTGCGGCAACAACATCTGCAGTTTCATTTGCATGAGCATTAGCAATGTCCATGGTGTTTACATCAGCAATGATTAATTCTGCTTGTTTAATTGCATTAATACCGCGAAGCGTTATTAATTGTGGATCTCCTGGTCCTGCGGCAACATAAATTACCGGCAGCACAATAATCTTTTTCTTAGTCAAGTAATTACCTTTCGTTTCTATACGGCTTTGCGTTGTTCGTGGAATGCCAAAATTTGTAGTTCTGATGCCAAGTCAACTTTTCTGACATCTACACCTTCAGGAACACTTAAATGAACTGGTGCAAAATTTAAGATGCTTCTGATTCCTGCTTTTACTAAACGATCACTTACAACTTGAGCACTTTCTGCAGGAGTTGCCACTACTCCTAAACGAGCATTTGTTTCTTTGATTACATCTTCTAAATCACTTAATGCATGAACTAGTAATTCAACAGTTTTTCCTTCGGCACCACATTTAACTTTTGTGCCAATTAATGTTTGATCGGCATCAACTAATGCCACAACGCGAAATCCGCGTGAACCAAATCCGCCGTAATGAGCAAGGGCTCTTCCAAGATTTCCCACTCCCACAATTACTACTGACCAATCGTTATTAAGTCCCATTTCGCGAGAAATTTGGTAGCGCAAAAATTCAACTTCATAACCAACACCACGTGTTCCGTATGAACCTAAATGAGATAAATCTTTTCGAAGCATGGCACTGGATACTCCAGTTAACGCAGCTAATTCTTCAGAGGAAACTCTTACTTGTGCAGCATCTGCTAATTGGCTTAAAGCCCGGTAATAAGCAGGAAGTCTTGAAACTGTAGCTTCAGAAATTTTGGGTGAATTACCATCTTTTGATGATGATGAGACTTTTGATGGCATATATCCAAAGGTACACATTTGTGCAAAAAAGCACAAATCCTCTCACAAATCAAAGACCTTTAACTAAGTGCTTTGCGTAATCTTTCTGGATCTACTCGCCAATAATCGTGGCGTTTGCCGTCAACAAAAATGACGGGGATTTCTTCCCCGTATTGGTGCATTAATTCAGGATTGTTTTGGATTTCTTCAACTTCATAACCAACGTTTAATTCATTAGTTACTTGGGCAACGATTTTGATGGCATCTTCACATAGGTGACAGCCTGGTTTGGAGAGAACTTTTACTCTTCTAGAGATTTAAATCAGAACCTTATAAATGGGGAAAGCTGGCTGAGGGGAAATCAGCCAGCCTCTACGAATGATTCGCGCAAGTAGTCAGAAACTGCTGCTTCTGGAACTCGAAACGATCTACCAACGCGCACTGCTGGCATGGTGCCTGAGTGGACTAATCGGTAAACAGTCATCTTGGATACTCGCATTGATGAGGCAACTTCTGCCACGGTCAAGAATCTAACTTCTCCTAAAGGTCTATCTGGGCTTGTCGCCATTTCTTGCCTCTTTCTGTCACGCTTTAAAACCTTCCCTAAGTCTTAAGTGGCGTGTGGTGCCACGGTAATAGATGACTACTAGGTAGCACAAGAGAGGAGGGGGGTCATTTAAGGGAACCAGACATGCTACTGGGGTTTGAAAAAATCATGTTACAGAAGTGATTTAGAGGTTTTTAAATGAAACGATCTGCAGGATGTGGATTTAATGACAATAATATTTCTTTTGCTTTTCTTCCTGGTAATTTTTTAATTGTTTTTAACAAAGCAACACGATTATCGCAATGTTCTTTCAAAACTGCGTAAGCTTTTTTACCAATTAATTCAATTAATGTGTCTTTTTCACTTATATAAACTGGTTCGGTTGCAGTGTGTGCATCGGTATCTGATGAACAATACCAATCCATGGTGTGTCCACCTTCTCCCCAATTTTTTCTTTTGTATTCTTCAATAACAATAACTTGATAATCTGTGTCATCTTCAAATTCTCTTGTTTCATAACTTCTTCTAATTGGTAATTGCCAACAAACATCTGGTTTTGCTTCTAATGGTTTAGCACCTTTGACCATTGCAAGCTTATGTAATGCGCAACCTTGCCCACCAGCAAACTCTGGTGAATTCATAAATATGCAAGCGCCATCTACAACTCTTGTTTTTTCAACACCGTCTTCTTTTTCGGTCCAACCTTTTTTAGAATTTGCGTGTTCTTGCTTTTCCCAAATATCTGGAGTTAATTTCTTAACCCATTTTGCAACTCTTTTTTTATCTGCTGCTTCAGTGAAATGTGCACCGTGAATACAGCAACCATCATTTGGATTTGTTTTCTCAACACCTTTACAACCTCGACCAAAAATGCATTCCCAATTGGAAGTTAGCCAAGTTAAATCGGCTTTTATCAACGTTCCCGAGGCATCTGGATCAATAAATTCAAGCCAGGTGCGAGGCGTCTCTTTTAAGATTTCGGTCATAAGCCTGAGCCTACTTGGGCAGTTTCTCTCATGCGCAAAGTAGTCTTGTTCAATAAGTCACACTAAATAGAAAGAAACAAACGTGAAACTTGGCATTGTTGGCACCGGCAATATGGGTGAAGCCATATTGAAAGGGCTACTCGACAATGTATTAACCACCCAAGACATAATTTGCGTGGATAAGTCTCAAGAAAGTCTAGACCGCATTGCGAAGTCATACCAAGTTGTTTGTTCTGCTGAAATATCTGCGATCAAAGACTGTGATGTAGTGCTTTTAGCTGTTAAACCTCAAAATATGGATGAAGTTTTGCCTTTAATGGGCAAAGTTATTTCTGATAAAACTTTAATCATTTCAATAGCTGTTGGAATTACTTCAAGTTTCATAGTAAAAAATCTTGAAATAAGCAAAGCTGCAGTTGTTAGAGCTATGCCAAATACTCCAGCTCTAGTTGGCAAAGGTGTAACCGGAATTGCAAAAGGTGAATTTGCGACCGATGCGCAATTAACAATTACTAAAAATCTTTTGGAAGCTGTCGGCCAAGTCGTGGTAGTTAATGAAGACCAAATTGATGTTGTTGCAGCAGCATCTGGTTCTGGTCCTGCTTATTATTTTTACGTCACAGAATTATTAATTGAAGCTGCTGTAGCTCATGGATTTTCTAGAGATGTTGCACAAATTTTAGTTGAAAATACTTTTGTTGGATCTAGTGCCTTATTCGAAAATTCAGATGATGATGTTGTTGAATTAAGAAGAAAAGTTACTTCACCAAAAGGAACAACTCAAGCTGCTATTGAATTCTTAGAAAGTAAAGAATTAAAAAGTATTTGGCAAAATGCATTAGGTGCAGCAATTAAGAGAGCAGAAGAAATTAGTAAGAACTAATTATTCAGCAGCGCTATTTACAGGTGGAGCATCTGGCAGTGCTTGTTTAACTTCTCCAGTGAAAGTAAATGCTCTGGTATCAGCTGTTTTCTTGTCTGCATTAGCAGCTTCGCCTTCAACTCCTACTACTACAAGATTTCCAGCAGTTAATTCACCAAATAAAATCTTTTCACTCAGTACATCTTCAATTTCTCGTTGAATTGTTCTTCTCATTGGTCTTGCACCCAATGATTGGTCATAACCCTTATCAACAAGCAATTCTTTAGCTTGATCGGTCAAAATCAGACCCATGTCTTTGTCTTTTAGTCTGTCATCAAGGGAAGTAACCATAAGTTCAACAATTTGTAAGATTTCTGGACGAGTCAATTGATGGAACACAATTACATCATCAAGTCTGTTTAAGAACTCTGGACGGAAATGTTGTTTAAGTTCTTCGTTAACCTTTAATTTCATACGGTCATAGTTACCTTCAACATCATCACCCATGGAGAAGCCAAGG
>JAPLAV010000039.1 GCA_026393095.1 Actinomycetota bacterium
GATTTAATTAAATCTGATTGTTCTTGATCGTGCTTGGTATGAGAACCAACAGCAGGAGCACTAGAAGCTGGTCGAGAAGCTCTTGTGACTACGCGACCTAATTGAGGAGCAAGTTCAGTCATAACAAATGGATAGGCGCCTTGATTAGCAGGTTCATCTTGTGCCCAAATAATTTTTGCATCATTTGAGTAACTAGACAAAATTGATTTAATTTCTTTAATAGGAAGTGGGTAAAGTCTTTCAAGTCTGATAATAGCTATATTTTCTAGATTTGCGGCATCCCTTGCAGCAGCAATTTCGTGACTTATTTTTCCAGTACATATCACAATCTTGTTAACTTTTGATTTATCAGACTTCACATCTTCTATAGCAGGATTAAATTTGCCATCAGTAAATTCTTTAGTTGCACTAGTTGCTGGTTTTGCTCTCAGCATTGATTTAGGAGTAAAGACAATTAGTGGTTTGTTGTGTGGATTTAACACTTGCCAACGAAGCAAATGAAAATATGAAGCCGATGTTGAAGGCTGGGCAATAGTCATGTTGTCTTGTGCAGCCAAACTTAAGAATCTCTCAATTCGTCCAGATGAATGATCTGGACCTTGACCTTCCATTCCATGAGGCAGTAGCAAAACTAAACCAGATTCTTGTTGCCATTTCTGTTCGCCGGATGAGATAAATTCATCAATTATTGTTTGTGCACCATTAGCAAAATCTCCGAATTGACCTTCCCACATAACAAGTGATTCAGGACTTGCAACTGAGTAACCGTATTCAAAACCCATGCCAGCAAATTCAGTTAAAGCAGAATCGATAACAAATAATCTTGTGCCTTCTTTTGCAACTTGCTTTAGCGGTTTATAACCTTTACCTGTTTTGTAATCAACAATTACACCGTGTCTCTGACCAAATGTTCCGCGTCTGGCATCTTGTCCTGCAATTCGAACCCAGTGACCTTCTGAAAGCAGGGAACCAACAGCTAATGCTTCTCCCATTGCCCAATCGATGGTGTCTTCTTTAATCATTTGGGCGCGACGTTCCAATTGTGGCCAAAGTCTTGGGTGAGGAGTAAAACCTTCTCGCAAATTAACTTGAGTTTGCGCAATTCGATCAATCAATTCACGAGAAATTTTTGTTTCAATTTCTGCTGGAAATGACGGTCTGTTATCAACTGGAATTGGATCAACTTTCTTCAAATCACCTTTTGTTTCAGCCAATACTCTTTCTAATTGATTTTGGTAATCAATTAACGCGTTCTCGGCTTCTTCAACAGTGATATCACCTCGTCCAATTAATGATTCTGTGTAAAGTTTTCTCACACTCCGTTTCTCGTCAATTACTTGATACATCAATGGTTGAGTTAATGAAGGATCATCAGCTTCGTTATGACCACGACGACGATAAGTAATCATGTCGATAATTACGTCTTTTTTGAATTCTTTTCTGTATTGATAGGCAAGTCTAGAAACTAGTGAAACAGATTCTGGATCATCACCATTTACGTGAAAAATTGGTGCTTGAATTGTTTTTGCCATATCACTTGCATATGTTGAACTTCTTGCATCAGCAGGAGCAGTCGTGAATCCAACTTGGTTATTCACAATTAAATGAATTGTTCCACCTGTTTTGTAACCTCGTAATTTAGAAAGATTTAAAGTTTCAAGTACTACACCTTGACCTGCAAAAGAAGCATCTCCGTGCATCAAAACTGGCAAAATCGGATGATCATGACCTTTACCTAATTTGTCTTGTTTTGCTCTTACGATTCCTTCAAGTACAGGATCAACTGCTTCAAGATGAGAAGGATTTGCTGCTAAATAAACTGGAACGCTATTTCCTTCTTCGGATGTGAATTTTCCATAAGTTCCTAAGTGGTACTTGACATCTCCTGAACCTTGAACGAAACCAGCAGCGCCAACATCTTCAAATTCGCGGAAAATTCTTTCATAAGATTTGCCGGCAATATTTGCTAATACATTTAGTCGACCGCGATGAGGCATTGCGATATCTACTTCTAAGAGATTGTCATTAGCGGCCTCAACCAGAATTGAATCCAGAGAAACAATTGCAGATTCACTGCCTTCAAGTGAAAATCTCTTTTGACCAACATATTTAGTGTGTAAGAATTTTTCAAACGCCTCAGCAGCATTTAAACGTCTAAGAATTCGTAATTGTTCTTGTCTATCCATTCTTTCGTGAGGTTTTTCAATTCTTTCTTGAATCCATTTACGTTCTTCAGGTTCTTGAATATGCATATATTCCACACCAATACTTCTGGTGTAAGAATCTTGCAAACGATTCAAAATATCTCGAAGTTTCATAAATGGAACTCCACCAAAACCACCTGTAGCAAATTCTCGTTCTAAGTCCCACACACTTAATCCATGACTTGCCATTCTTAAATCGGGATGAGTTCTTTGGGCGTATTCCAATGGATTTGTATCAGAAATTAAATGACCGCGCACGCGGTAATAATGAATTAATTCTTGAACTCGAGCAACCTTATTGATGTCTTCATCATGAGTAGTTGCAATATCAACTGCCCAAACATAAGGCTTGTAAGGAACTTCAAGGGACGCAAAAATATCTTCATAGAAATTATTCTTACCAAGTAACAAGTCACTTATTCTCTTTAAGAATTCACCACTTTGAGCGCCTTGAATAATTCTGTGATCATAAGTTGATGTCAAAGTTATAACTCTGCTGATGGCTTGTCTGGCTAAAGTTTCAGGTGCAGCGCCTTGCCATTCGGTTGGAAAATCAAGAGCACCAACACCGATGATGGCACCTTGGCCTTCCATTAATCGAGGAACTGAATGTTGAGTTCCAATTGTTCCTGGATTTGTAACACTTATTGTTGTGCCTTGAAAATCTTCAACTGTTAGTTTTCCAGCTCTTGCTCTTTTAACTAAGTCGTCGTAAGTTGACCAGAATTGTGCAAAATCTAAAACGTCTGCGTATTTGATATTTGGAACAAGTAATTGTCTAGATCCATCTGGTTTTGCTAAATCAATAGCTAAACCCAGACCAACATGAGGAAATTTAATAATTGCTGGCTTATCGTCAACCACTGTGTAAGCGGTATTCATTTCTTTAATATCACTGACCGCTTTTGCAACTGCATAAGCAATAATGTGTGTATAAGAAACTTTGCCACCGCGTTGGCGAGCTAAATGATTATTAATGAAAGTTCTATTTTCTTGTAACAAGATTGCCGGCACACTTCTAACAGAAGTAGCTGTTGGAACTTTTAGACTTGCTTCCATGTTGGTAACTACTCGAGCAGAAGTTCCACGAATAGTTTCAGTAACTGCATCATTTGAAGTAGGAACTTCAATAACTTTTTTACGAATAGGAACTATTTCTTCAACAGGTTTTCTAGCAATTGGTTCTACAACTGGAGTTGAATTCTTTGCTTCGTTTGCAATTTTTGCAGCATTTCGTTCAGTAGGGGAATAGTCTCCAAAAAATTCCCACCATGAAGGATCTACGGAATTTTTGTTGTTTAAATATTGTTGGTAAATCTCATCGACTAACCATTCATTAGGTCCAAAACCTGTGCTTGAAGGGTTCTTTGGCGCTTCACCCGACATGTTGGCTGTCACGACCTCTTTCGTTTTTTAGCCGTATCTCCAGCGTAGTAGTTAAGTCAAAGATGCGTGATTTTGCATCTCGTAGCAGGCTTAGTGTCATGAGTGGTGAACATAATCCTGGGGCGATGGTTGTTGACGATGCGCCATTGCTGGCAGGTTCCTTAACTAATCAAGTGGCAGTTGTTACAGGCGGTAGTAGGGGAATTGGTTTTGCAGCAGCTTTAGGGTTAGCAAAACTTGGTGCAAATGTTCTAATTGTTGGACAAAACGCTGTCAACGTATCTAAAGCTAGTGAAGAGCTTAAATCTAATGGATTTCAAAGCGAAGGCTTTGTGTGTGATGTTTCAGATTCAGAACAAATCGATCAAGTTGGTTCACAAATACTAAGTAAATTTACTCCGACAATTTTAATTAACTCAGCTGGTGTGATGAGTGAAAAAACTGCCAAGACTTTAAAAACAAGTATTACAGAATGGAATCGAGTTATTTCAATTAATTTAACAGGAGTATTTAACTCAATTCGAGTTTTTGCTCCGGTTATGGTTGAAAATCGTTTAGGCAGAATCATTAATGTGACCGCATGCTTGGGGCGAATGTCAGGACCTGGAACAAACGGAGGGCTTGCTCCTTATCGAATTTCAAAAGCTGGAGTAAATGCGTTAACTAAAAATTTTGCAGCAGAAACTGGAAATGGTAAACGTGGAGTTTTTGTTGACGCAATTTGTCCAGCACATTGTCAGACCGACATGGGTGGACCTGATGCTCCTCGCACTGCTGAGCAAGGTGCGGAAACTATTTTGTGGCTTGCGTCTCGAGAAGTAAATGAAAGCACGAAAACAGGATTTCTCTGGGAAGATCGTGCCATTGTTCCCTGGTAATAGTTAAGAATTGATGAGTATTATTTGCCCCATTCATAATTGAATATTTCCACTTAAGTTTTAAGGTTCCTATACCTAGGAGCCAGATGAAAAATCACATTGTTTCAAATTCGTTGATTAACAATTTCATTCAAGACGATTCTGTTGAGGAAATTTGGATAAATGGACCTGGACACATATTCGTAGCTCGAAATGGAATTTCAGAATTAACAAGTGTTGTTTTATCAGAAAATGAAATCATCGTTTTAGTCGAGCAGCTACTAAGGAATACCGGTAGAAGATTAGATATTTCTCATCCATTTGTGGATGCGACACTTCCTGACGGAAGCAGACTGCATGCCGTGATTCCTGATATCACAAAGAAATGGCCAGCTATAAACATAAGAAAGTTTGGATCTGCGACACCCAATTTAGAATTATTGGTTGAAAAACAAATGCTTGATTCTCAAATTGCTTCTTTGCTCAAGGAAATAGTAGGTAATTCTAAAAACATCTTAATAAGTGGCACAACGGGTGCAGGTAAAACTACATTCTTAAGTTCACTACTAAATACCTTACCTGCAAATACAAGAATCATTACTTGCGAAGAAGTCTTTGAATTGAAGATTAATTCAAGTGATTGGGTTGCCTTGCAAACACGAGAAATGAATTTGGAATCTGAAGGAGAAGTTTCCTTAAGACGTTTAATTCGAGAAGCTTTAAGAATGAGACCGGATCGATTAGTTTTAGGAGAAGTTAGACAGGCAGAAGCACTTGATTTATTGATTGCTTTGAATAGTGGAATGTCAGGAATGGCAACAATCCATGCAAATTCAGCTAGAGAAGCAATAAATAAATTGATGTTATTACCTCTTTTAGGTGGACCTAATATTCAAGCGGAATTTGTAAAGAAGACTGTTGGACAAGTTATAGATTTTGCAATTCATTTAGAAAGAAATCAGACCGGATTTAGACAAGTAGCCGAAATCATTGAAATTTCAAATGATCCGATAAGAGACAACATCAAAATGAATTCGATTTACACAGCAAATCAAAGCAAAAGAAAATTATCAGAGGCAGTCTAATGAATATTCAATTACTTAGTCTTTTGATGTTGATCTCAAGTATATGGATGGCGCTAATCAGCTACTATATAGATTTTGATTTTTTAAGAATAGAGAAATTGAAGCATGTTTTTAGCAATATAAAGGAAAATACGTTGATTATGGTTTCTGTTGCCTTTATGGGAATAGTTGTTTCAATCATTACCAAAGTCTTTGTTATCGCACCCGTGTCATTTGCTTTAGCAATACTATTACCAGGCATATTGTTAAATCAAAGAAAAACAAAAATGCAAGATCAAAAAATGCAGCAGTGGACAGTATTGATTGATGATTTAACAAGTGGCGTAAGAGCAGGTTTAACAATCAGTGAGGCGTTAGCCCAAGCCTTACAAAATTGCGAAGAACCCTTGAGATCAGATTTTCAAGAGGCGATATTAGAGATTAATCGATCAGGTCAAGTTTCAAAAGTTATTTCGATATTAAAAAATCAAATCACAGATACTGTTGGTGTTGCAACATTAAAACTCTTACAGGTTGTATTGAAGACAGGAGCTAATGATTTAGCAACTTCTTTATCAATACTTTCTAACTCTTCTCGAGAAAATCACAATTTGATTCAAGAACTGAAAGCAAAACAATCATGGGTTCTCAACGGTGCGAGAATATCGGTTATTTCTCCTTGGCTTGTTCTTTTAGCGTTGTGGACTCAGGAAAGTGTCAGAAATGCATATCAAAACCTAATTGGGCAATTGATTTTAATTTTAGTTGCCGTAGTTGGATTATTTGGATATTTAGTTATGAAAAGAATCGGACGAATTGATGTCTTTAGAAAAATTGAGTCAATATGAATACCATTCTATTCTTTTTAGGTGCTCTAATTCCGATTATAATTTACATTAAAATATGGAACGCAAATCAGATAATTCTTGCAAGAAGAGTGTCTAGCTTTATCTTTACCAAAAGCGCATCTCAAGAAATTAAGCAAAGCAAAAGAAAAAGCATTATAAGAAAAAGAGTTAATGACACTGAAGGTCTGTCTAAATTGGTAGACAGCGCAGAATTCGGAGATCTTTTGGCAGTTGCTTTAACTGCTGGACAAAACCCACGTGCCAGTATTGACACAATTTCCGAGTTCTTACCTACAGATTTCAAAGATGGAATAAGTAAAGCAATTAGGGAGAATGCATTTGGAAAACCACTCATGATTGCGCTAATTGAAATGAGTGATGAAAAAGAATTGAAAGTTCTCAAACCGCTAATTAAACAAATGGAAACAGCGATTAGCCGAGGTACTCCATTAGCTGAGGTATCTAGAAAATTTGCTGAAGATCAAAGACTCAAATTTAAAAATCTTTTAATGAAACAGGCTGCCGCAAAAGAAATATCGATGTTAATTCCAGTGGTATTTGTTGTTTTACCTTCAGTGTTAGCAGTTGCAATGTATCCAGCTCTAACAGTGCTTCAAAAACTAGGATAAGGAGAAATATGCAAAAACTATTTAAATTAATTATGGAAAACGAAAAAGGTGATGTTCCAGGTTGGGTATTAGTGACTGTGATGACAGCAGGGCTAGTAGCAGCTCTTTGGGTTGTCGCTGATACTGCGCTAGCAGCGATGTTTAGTAAAGCCGTTGAATCTGTTTCAAAACCTTAAAAATTCAAAGTCAGCAGGCAGCGCAATCGTTAGTTTTGCTTTGGTTGCACCTTTAGTGATGTTTGTTTCACTAATCCTCTGTCAATTAATATTTTTACTAATAACTTATGCAAATATTTCGATCGCATCAGAGCGAGGTGCTCGATACATTAGTATGGGAAGTTTGCCATCTGAGGTCATTAGTAAAACAACATTAGAACTTGAAAAATTCAACTTTTTTAACGGTAAACCAAAGATTGAAACTGAAAGAATTGATATAGCAGAAACAAAGTTGATTAAACTCAAAATTTCCATACCAATCAAGACATTCTTTGGTATGGAATTCTATCTAACATCAATCAGTCATGCGACATAAAAATGAGCAGGGAAATGTCATTATTGAATTTCTCATATACGTATTGGTTGCCGTAACTTTTACGCAAATATTTATTGATTTTTATCGAATAGCTAGAAGCGTTAATGAGATGAATAAAGTCGGAAATCTAATCACATCAAGCGTGTCGCAGAATCCAAAAAATATCGATAAATGGAATAGCGATGTCACAAAAAGAATACTCTTTGAAAAATACCATTTAAGTTACGTTGAATATTTCGTGCAATGTAAACCCCTCAGCTGTTCAAATCACCCTGAAAGTATCAATCTCAGGATTAGTCAACGTTTATCTATCATGGGAATTCAAATTCCAATTTCGCTAAACAAATATGCCGCTGTTAGTAGGTTCTTGAGTTATGAATAAAAATGAAACAGGTACCATTTTATTAATTTTTGTGGGTATGCTGTCGGTTTTTATTTCGTGCTTTATATGTGCTGTAAACATATATTCAGTTGTGAGTCAACAACAGTACTTGAGAAATGTTGTTGATCAAGCAAGTTTTGTAGGTACAAATCAGATTGATTTAGATTCATATTACAAATTTGGAATTTCTAGAAATGTTGTTCTAGATAGCTCAAAGGTTCAAGAAGAAGTTATTAACTATGTAGAAAGCAATTACGATAAAAGTGAGATAATTAGAATTAACGTAGAGACATTTGATTCAAACGTCTCTGTTTTTGTTGAAAAGAAATGTAATTTACCTATTGGGTTTGGATTAAGTTTTGTCAAGATTAGCGCCATGGCTGGCGCTAAATTGCAGGTTCTATAGAAAGATTTTAACGGTCACATTAGACTTATTGAATTATGGCCGACGATTTCTCTGAATTGATTAATGAGTTGAGTTCAACTCTTTTGACAATCGAAAAAGTTCTAAACGTTAAAAACATGGAAGTTGAGATTAAGGATTTAGAGATCCAGGCTTCCGTTCCGAACTTGTGGGACGATCCTGTTGCAGCTCAAGTTGCAACAACGAGGCTTTCTTATCTTCAAAGTGAACTAAAAAAGGTTTTGTCACTGCGTCAAAGACTTGATGATGTTCAGGTTTTAATACAACTTGCAACTGATGAAGGCGACGCTGGTTCTTTAGCGGATGCAAAAAATGAAATTAATAGTTTAATTCCTGCGGTTCGAGAAATGGAAGTTAAAACTTTATTATCAGGTGAATATGATTCGCGAGAAGCTTTGGTAACAATTAGATCTGAAGCAGGAGGTGTTGATGCTGCCGATTGGGCAGAGATGTTATTAAGAATGTATTTAAGATATTGCGAAAGACAAAATTGGAAAACAGATGTTTACGAAACTTCTTATGCAGAAGAAGCAGGAATTAAGTCTGCAACATTTGCAGTACATGCTCCTTACGCTTATGGAATTCTTTCTGTTGAGCAAGGAACACATCGCTTAGTTAGAATTTCTCCATTTGATTCTCAAAGTAGACGTCACACAAGTTTTGCTGGAGTAGAAGTTGTCCCAGTAGTTGATAAAAGTGATCAAATTGAAATTTCAGATGATGAAATAAGAGTTGATGTTTATCGATCTTCAGGTCCGGGAGGACAAGGAGTGAACACCACAGATTCTGCTGTAAGAATTACTCACATTCCATCTGGGATTGTTGTCTCATGTCAAAACGAAAGAAGTCAATTACAAAATAAGGCAACTGCTTTAGAAGTCTTGCAATCAAAATTATTAGAAAAACGACATCAAGAAGAAAAAGCAAAAATTGATGCGCTAAAGAATTCAACTTCAGGCTCATGGGGAAATCAAATGCGCTCTTATGTATTGGCTCCTTATCAATTAGTGAAAGACTTACGAACCGAATTTGAAACCGGAAATCCTGCCGCGGTTCTTGATGGAGAAATTGACGGATTTATAGAAGCAGGAATTCGCTGGCGCAAACAACAATGAACTGAATAAGTAGTCAACACCACACGCCCTCTCGAGGCGAGTCTCACGCGTATCTCCAGTTTCAACCGATAATCTCAAAAGTGGAGACAAAATGATCAAATTTGAAAACGTCACAATGGCCTACCGCAAAGACGGTAACCCAGCGTTGAATGACGTCTCCTTTGAAATAGCTGACGGCGAATTTGTTTTCTTAGTTGGTCAATCAGGTGCAGGAAAGTCAACAATTTTACGTTTACTAATTAGAGAAGAAAGTGCACAAGCGGGCACTGTATTAATTGATGACATAAATATTGGAATGCTTCCTGAAAAAGAAGTACCAAAACTTAGAAGAAATATTGGTATGGTTTTTCAAGACTTTAGATTATTACCTGAAAAAACAGTGGCTGAAAATGTTGCTTTTGCTTTACAAGTTCTAAATAAGTCTCCCGATGAAATTAAACAAACAGTTCCTGCAGTTTTGGATCTAGTAGGACTTTTGGATAAAGCAAATAGAAGACCTGAACAACTATCTGGTGGTGAACAACAAAGAGTGGCGATTGCCCGAGCGCTTGTAAACAGACCAGCAATTTTGATGGCAGATGAGCCAACTGGAAATTTAGATCCTGATACTTCTGTTGAAATTATGCGATTACTTGATCAAATTAATAAAGCAGGAACAACTGTAATTATGGCAACACATGATGCAGGAATTGTTGATCAAATGAGAAAAAGAGTTATCGAGATTACTGGCGGAGCAATTATTAGAGATCAAGCTCAAGGAGTTTACGGATACTCATGAGCCCATTTATGACCAGAGTTAGATTTGTCCTTGGCGAAGTTTGGCAAGGAATTAGCAGAAGTATCACATTAACTATTGCTTTGATAGCTACATTTGCTATTTCACTATCTTTATTAGGCGTATCTTTGCTTGTTGGTTCTCAAGTAAATGAAATGAAAGATTATTGGTTTGACAAAGTTGAAGTCTCTATATTTTTATGTACTTCAGGAAGCGATACTCCTTCTTGTGTATCAGGTCCTGCAACTGAAGAACAAAAAAGCCAAATCAGAACAGACTTAGAAGCAATGCAACCACTAGTTGCTGAAATATTCTTTGAAAGCCAACAAGATGCTTATGATCGTTTCGTTGAAAGATTTAAGGCATCCCCAATTTCTGCCAACGTAACACCTGATCAACTTCCTGAAAGTTTTAGAATTAAGTTATTTAATCCAGAAGAATTCACAACTGTAGTTAATAAATTCTTGAGTAGACCTGGCATTGAAGCAGTTAGAGATCAAAGAGCAACTTTAAGCAAACTCTTTAGCGTGCTTGGTGGATTACAGGCTCTAGCATTTGGTTTTGCAGTAACAATGTTGGTTGTTACTTCACTATTAGTTGGAAACACAATTCGAGTAACTGCATATGCCCGAAGAAGAGAAATTGGCATCATGAGGTTAGTGGGCGCGTCCAAGATGGCTTTGCGTTTACCATTTCTATTAGAAGCTATTTTTGGCGCACTAGTTGGTGGAATTTTTGCCACAATAATTCTTAGCGTTATTAAGGGTTATTTAGTAGATAAAGTTATTGCCACCTCCTTCACCTTTACTTCTTTCTTTGGTTGGGGCTCAGTAGTAAGCGCATCCTTAATCTGTATCGTTTCTGGAACATTATTGGCATTCATCACGGCTTGGTTTGGTATAGCCAAACATTTGAAAGTTTAGGTTTCTTAATGAAGTCTAAAAGCAGAAGTCTCCTGGTTTTACTTTTTTCTATTTCTTTAGTTTTTGGTACAACTTCAGCATCACAAGCAATACCAAGAGGAATCGATGATGAAGTTAACGCAGCTCAACAAGAACTTGAGAGCGCTAGTGCCCTGGTTAGAGAGGTTGCAGCTGAATTAGCAGATATTAAAAAGCAATTACCAATCGCAGAGGCCAAACTTAAAAAAGCAAGAGAAGAGCTAGCAGTTGCTAAGGAAAAAGATCGAATTGCTGCAGAAAAACTTGCAGAATTAGAAAATCAATTACAAATAACTCAAAAGAATTATGAAGAAACAAAAAGCTATGTAGCTGATGTGGCCAGAAGTCTTTACCAAGAAGGTCCCTTAGCAACCATAAATATTTTGCTTGGGGCAACAGATCCAAATGATTTCAATCAAAAAATGATGGATATGCAGACTTATCTTGGTAACCAAAATGCCAGACTTGCCCAACTTGAAACAATCAAAGCCCAACTCGAAACTGAACAAGCAGCAGTTGCTGCTCAGAAAATAATTCTGGAGCAACAAAAAGCTGAGGCTTTAACTGCCGCTCAAAAAGCTAAAGCAGCAGAAGAAGAAGTTGTCAGACTTATTGCTAAGCAAAAAGCAGCTTTAGCAAAAGCTGAAAGTGAACGAGAAGCTACTCGAAGACGTTACGAACAATTAAGAACAGAGCAAATTCGATTACAACAATTAGCCAGACTTCGTGCAGGTTTGGGTGGAACTATGGCTGGTGAACTTTATTGGCCAGTTCAAGGTGCCAGACTTAGTCAAGGAGTGGGCGCTAGAAGACATCCTGTTTATGGTTATCGCTCTTGTCATACTGGAATTGATTTAGCTGCCGGAACTGGAACTCCAGTTGCAGCAGCGGCAACTGGAATTGTTACAGCTGTAACAACACTTCGTGCCTATGGTCGCGTAATTGTTATTGCGCACAACGGTGGACTTTCAACAATGTATGCACATCTTTCAGCATTTAATGTCAATGTGGGTCAAGGTGTAGCAGTGGGTGACACAATTGGTTTTGTGGGATCTTCTGGTTGGTCTACTGGTCCTCATCTTCATTTCGAAGTTCATGTCAACGCAACTCCTTTTAATCCCATGGGTTGGTTTGGCGCTCCAAAAAATCCAGTTATTTGTTAAAAATACTTAAATAAAATATTTTTTCCTCACAAAATAGACGTGACCTACAATTGACTCATGAAGAAAAAGCAGCCCCTTAACACCTTCCTCATAATAGGAGTTGGTGTAATTTTTGCTGCCGGTTTTCTCCTGGGCTCATTATTTAATCGTGATAGTTCAACATCAATTTTGGATGAAGCACTAAACAAAATTCTTGATAATACTGCTACTGAAACTGATAAGGATTCACTACAAAGAGCAGCTATTGAAGGAATGCTTAGATCATTAGGTGATAAATGGAGTCAGTATTTACCTGAATCGGAAAGCATATCTTTTGAAAATGCAGTAGAAGGTCAATATTCAGGAATTGGTGTTTGGTTAAGGAGTGATGAATCAGGATTAGTTGGTATCGCGGGGGTAGTTCCAACATCTCCAGCTGAATTTGCGAATTTGCAAGAGGGTGATCTTATTCAAGCTGTAGATGGCGAAACAACTCAAGGCAAGAGTTTAGATACCGTTGCAAAATTACTTTCAGGTAAACCAAATACAACAGCAATTTTATCTGTTAATCGAAGCGAAGAGATACTAACTTTTTCAGTAAAGAGAACAGAATTAAGAAGTAATCCTGTACAGCTAAAGAAGTTAAAGAATGAAATTGTATTAATTTCAATAAGTGAATTTACTAGAGGAACAGCTCGCTCGATGCGCTCAGCTCTTGCTGCCAGTGGAGTAGAAAGATCAGGGGTTATTTTAGATCTAAGAGGAAATCCAGGTGGATTGCTTGTTGAAGCAACAGTTGTTGCTGGAGCATTTCTTAACGGGGGAACAGTGGTTGAGTTTTTCAAGCCAGGAAAGTCACCAGAAATATTCAATGCAATTGGAGATGGTGATTCCAAAACTCCATTAGTTGTGTTAATAGATAGAGGAACTGCATCGGCTGCCGAAATTGTTGCAGCGGCACTTCAAGATAGAAATCGTGCAGTAATTGTTGGCGAAAGAACTTTTGGTAAAGCTGCTGTGCAAGATCTAACTGAACTATCTAATGGGGCAGCAATCGAATTAACCATTGGTTATTACTTAACGCCTAATGGAAAGAGATTAGAAGGAAAAGGTTTAGACCCAGACATATTGGTCTCTCCAAATGAATCAAAATCAGTAGCTGAAACTCGCGCATTACAGGTGTTACTTGGTCTTGTAGCAAGTTCCGGGGTTCGTGGTTAATCATGAAAGAAAAAGGAAAGAAATTAGTAGCCCAAAATAAAAAGGCTCGTCATGATTATTCGATTGAAGATGTTATCGAAGCAGGAATAGTTCTAGTTGGCACAGAAGTTAAGTCACTTCGTGAAGGCAGAGCAAGTTTGGTGGATGGTTTTGCCCAAATTAAAAACGGGGAAGTTTGGTTACACAATGTCCATATTCCTGAATACGATGCTGGAACTTGGACGAATCACGAACCTAGAAGAATAAGAAAATTATTAATTAATCGTTTAGAAATAACCAGACTTGCGAAAGCCCTTCATGATTCTGGAAATACCCTGGTGCCTTTAAGTATCTATTTCAAAGATGGTCGAGCAAAAATTGAATTGGCAGTGGCCAAAGGTCGAAAAGAGCATGACAAGCGTCAAGCTTTAAGAGAAAAGACAGATAAGCGAGAAGTAGCCAAGTCAGTCGGTCGCCGCTCTAAGGGTGTAGAATAAAGAATTCACAAAGAAGAGAAAACTTTTTGTGAATGAATTACAACTCAATAGGGGGTGAACGGTTTCGACAACAGTGAATCGCGTTAGGTGAAGCGGGCCGAGGTTCAAGACAGAACTCGTAAACCATGTCTTGAAAAAACAAGTGCAAATAAATCTCGCACTGACTTTGCTCTAGCTGCTTAAAGTAGCTTTAGCCATAAAGTCCGTCAGCTCAGAAGTTCCTTCGATCTGAGATCTGGCGTCGAAAGAAGGATCACTAACTAGTCGGGTTACGAGATTAGTGAGGAAATCAAACAGTAACTTTGACCGTGTTGCTAGCAAGGCCACGAGTAACTAGCAGGTCAAGAACACGCAATTGTGGATGCGCCCGGAGAAGCCCTAGTACGACGCTGATGGACGCGGGTTCAAATCCCGCCACCTCCACAGAAACCAAATCATGTGCCCACAATTTATTTGTGGGCACATTTACTTTTTATACACATTCTGAATGCCCCACTGGTACCTGCTGCCTCAAATGCCGTAGGCTCATGAATGGTTGCAAGTTAATGATTTATGCAAGGTGTCTTTGATGCCGCGCAAGTCAGCGGCGAACACCCCGTGAAGGCAAAAGCATTGAGCGGTACATCAACAAAAGCAGGAGAAATATATATGCCACAAGGCAGCGTCAAATGGTTTAATTCAGAAAAGGGCTTCGGATTCTTAGCTCCAGATGGAGGCGGACCAGACGTGTTCGTGCATTACTCAGCAATTCAATCTGATGGTTATCGTTCATTGAACGAAGAACAAAGAGTTGAATTCGATATCACCGAAGGCCAAAAAGGTCCACAAGCCGCAAACGTGCGCCCAGTTTAGACCAAGGACTTCATAAAAAAGACCCGCTAAGAAATTAGCGGGTCTTTTACTTTTATAAATCAAATTAACTCAAAAGTTCAACCATTAAAGCTTTTATGGTGTGCATTCTGTTTTCTGCTTGATCAAAAACAATTGAATTACTTGAATTAAATACTTCTTCGGTAACTTCGACTCCGACAATGCCAAAAGAATCCTTAATCTTTTTACCGATAGAAGTCTTATCATCATAAAAAGCAGGTAGACAGTGCATAAATTTAACGTCCTTATTGCCAGTTAAAGCTAATACTTCTTTTGTTACCTTGTAGGAACTTAATAAATTAATTCTTTCATTCCACACACTCTCATCTTCACCCATTGAAACCCACACATCGGTATGAACAAAATCAACACCCAAAACACCCTGGGCAACATCATCGGTGATGGTTATTTTTGCACCACTTGTTTTTGCTAAGTCTTGAGCAATTTTTTGCACTTCAGCACTTGGGGTTAAAGACTTTGGCGAAACAAGTCTTACGTCCATTCCCAGAATTGCAGCAGTTACTAATAGGGAATTTCCCATATTGTTTCGAGCATCACCTAGGTAAGCAAAAGAAATATTATGTAGTTTTTTTGAACTGTGCTCTTTCATGGTCATGAAGTCAGCCAACATTTGAGTGGGATGCCAAGCATCAGTTAGACCATTAAAAACAGGGACGGAGGAATATTTCGCTAACTCTTCAACAGCAGATTGGGCAAATCCTCGGTATTCAATGCCATCAAACATTCTGCTTAAAACTCGTGCAGAATCAGCAATTGATTCTTTGTGGCCTAGTTGAGAAGAACTTGAATCAAAGAACGTGGTGAAAGCACCTTGGTCATGAGCTGCCACATCAAATGCAGCTCTAGTTCTAGTTGATGTTTTTTCAAAAATTAATGCAATATTTTTGCCCTTTAAAAGTTTCTTCTCTCGGCCACTCTTTTTTTGTTTCTTTAACTTTTGGGCACGATCAATCAAGTGAAGTAGTTCTTCGGCGCTAAAGTCGATTTCCTTTAAGAAATCTCTTCCCTTTAGTTTCATGAATAACTCTTCCTTCTTATTAAGAAATCAGGGCTGAAAAGACAATCCTACCCAAGGTATCTGCCACAATCAGATTGTGACTACTCCTCTCGATAGCCCAGGCTCACTTGGCGACACCCTGCTTGATGAAAGAACCCTGGAAACCAATGACGATGGGGATCACGAAAAATTTGCGCACTATGTGCAAAAAGAAAAGATCGTGGAAAGTGCAGTTACCGGTAAACCTGTAATTGCCTTATGCGGAAAAGTTTGGGTGCCAGGACGAGACCCTGGTAAATTTCCAATTTGTCCCGACTGCAAGAAAATATTTGATTCTCTAAAGTGAGTAGCCAAAATCAACGTTTAGTGAAACCATAAATTATGTCAATTGCGCCAATGCAAACAGAAAGCTTTTCTACAGAAACAAAACCAGATAATCCTTGGGTATGTATTGTCTGGAATGATCCGATAAATCTGATGAATTATGTAACCCATGTTTTTATGACTTACTTCAAATACTCAAAAGAAAAAGCAGAAAAATTGATGCTGCAGGTTCACGAGGATGGAAAGTCTGTCGTGAACACTGGTTCTCGGGAAGAGATGGAACGAGACGTTAACGCGATGCACTCCTATGGCTTATGGGCCACTTTGCAGAAATCCTAAAGAATGGAAAACAGGGGATTTAAGAAACAGCAAAATGGTGAAATCACTTTTCAATTAGAAGCTTTAGAAATTGCTCTGTTGACTTCGATGATTGAGCAGATCATCTCCCTCTTAACTCCGGTGAAGAATTCTGAAAATTCAGATCCTTTGGCTCAGATGGTAGGGATTGACCAAACTGCACAGAAGCCAGATGATGATGTGGTTTTAAGGCTTCTTCCCGATGCTTATCAAGACGATAAGGAAGCTTCAAATGAATTTAGAAGATTCACCGAAAGATCTCTTCGCGAATTAAAAATTAAAAGAGCACAATTTGTCCTTGAAAATTTACCTGAGCCAGATAAAACTATCTCCATTAAACCTAAAGACTTGGAATCTTGGTTAACGGTTTTAAATGATGTGAGATTAGCCCTTGGAACTCGAGTTGGGATTTCTACAGAAGAAGATGAGGAAGAAATCACTGGGGAAGAAGAAATCGATCACGCTAAAGATATTTATTCTTGGCTAACTTGGTTGCAATCAAATCTATTAGAGGAAATGAATTCCTAGAAAAATTTAGAGGCCCCAGGTTTTCACCCAGGGCCTCTAAATTAATTACTTAACTGACTTTAGTGACCTTCGCTTTTCGCGAATGAACGATCATCAGCAAAGCTCTTCATGCGTGCGATCTTGTAAATTACTAGACCGAACACTGCTTTAGCCAAAATGTCTGCAATTGAGTAGCCATATTGACGTAGCACGAATGATCCTGGACCTGTCCAGAAATCTGAACCTGACCATTCACCAAATACTGGGAACAAATAACTAATTGGGTAGAAACCCCAAGTAGCAATAAGTGTTAAACGCAAACCTCTTACTTCTTTAGCAACTCCTGCTGGTTGGCGTCCCATGGACTTACCAAGTTCAACAAACAAGATGTAAAGAATGTAAAGGAATGGGATTGTTGATAGTGCGCCCCAAATCATTTTTGGTCCAAGATCTGTTGCAATTTCACCTGGGTAACCAAGAATGATCATCGCAGCAGAAGCTGGGATCAAGCGAACTAACAATTGGCTTTGAACTTTCTTTGCCAATGCAAGTACTGCAACTGTTTCTACAAGTAGTAGAGGAACAGTTAGAAGCCAATCAACGTAGCGGTAAGCTTCGTTGAATCCTTCTCCTGCAACTAATGAATAATCTCCACCAACGGTTGTTTGAATATACGCGTGACGGAAAGAATCAAAAATTCTCCAATAATGATAAGCAGCGATACCGGTTACAGTTGCTGATGTAACCAGCGCCTGACGGTAACGAGGCAATACGCGGCCTTGCGCAACCAGCATGAATAGTGTTGCAAAAATCATCGATGCTAGAGCAAAAGACAAGACGTTGTATACAGCCTGGAACTGTCCATTGGACAGAACTGATACTCCAACCATGCCAAACTCCCAAGAAAACAACGCAGCAGTTTTGAATCTTTTCCCGAAAGAAAAGTTCTCTACCACCACCACCCGAATTTCGGGCTAAGCCGACCATAGCGCCACTTTTCAATTCTGGACAACATATGAAGTGGATTTTCTTCAACTTTTGTTCCCCCGGGTTTAGGTTCCTGAGGGAAATTTGGACATTTGGTCTTGCGAGGTAGAAATCTGATACTGCTCATTAGGGCAATAGGCTTTGCTTAATTATGAACAATGCACCCATCGGAGTCCTGGATTCAGGAGTAGGTGGGTTAACAGTAGCCCGAGCTATTTTGGATCAACTTCCCAACGAACCAATTAGATACATAGGTGATACCGCCAATGGACCCTATGGCCCAAGATCTATTGCTGAAGTTCGAAAGTTTTCTCTGGAAATTATGGACAAATTAGTTGCAGATGGCGTAAAGGCAATAGTTATTGCTTGCAACACCGCATCAGCTGCAACTCTTCGCGATGCTCGCGAGAAATATCAAGTTCCAGTTGTAGAAGTAATCGGACCAGCAGTTAGACGTGCAGTTTCGGTAACTCGCAATAAAAAAGTTGGTGTAATTGGAACTAGAGCGACTGTGGAAAGTGGAGCATACGTTGATGCTTTTGCTGCCGCTCCTGAAATTGAGTTATTTTCTAAAGCCTGCCCAAGATTTGTTGAATTCGTTGAAAAAGGAATAACTTCTGGTGAAGAAGTATTGAGTGTCGCTAAAGAATATTTACAAGAGCTAAAAGATGCTCAAATAGATACTGTTGTTTTAGGTTGCACACACTTTCCGCTAATTGCAGGTGCAATTGGATACACCCTTGGACCAGATGTGGCAATTGTTTCCTCAGCTGATGAAACAGCTCGTGATTTATATCGAGTTTTGGTTACTAAAGAATTATTGAGGGATGAAAAAGCGGGTAAACCAACTCATGAATTCTTAGCCACCGGAGATGTTTCAACTTTTGCACCATTGGCAAAAAGATTCTTAGGACCCGAAGTCGCAAATGTTCAACGGGCTTAACTACAAGATAGGGTGGAAGTTATGACAAGAAGTGATGGCAGAGCAACAGATCAGTTAAGACCAATTAAGTTTGAAAGAAATTGGTTAGAAAATGCTGAAGGATCTTGTCTTGTGCATTTTGGTCGAACCCGAGTTCTTTGTGTTGCATCTGTAACCGAAGGTGTTCCAAGATTTAAAAAAGATTCTGGTGAAGGCTGGGTTACAGCAGAATATGCAATGTTACCTAGATCAACTGAATCAAGATCAGATCGAGAATCTGTTAAAGGAAAACTTGGCGGTAGAACTCAAGAAATTTCTCGTCTTGTGGGACGAAGCTTAAGGGCTGTAATTAATAACAAAGCACTTGGCGAAAATACAATTGTTTTAGATTGCGATGTTTTGCAAGCAGATGGTGGAACCAGAACAGCTGCAATTACAGGTGCTTATGTTGCTTTAGTTGATGCGTTGAAGTGGGCAAAAAATAAAGGAATTATTGATTCAGTTGAAAAAGTGCTAATCGATTCTGTGGCAGCAGTAAGTGTGGGTGTAATTGATGGGGAAGTAAGACTTGATTTGCATTACGAAGATGATGTTCGAGCCCAAACTGACATGAACGTAGTAATGACAGGTGGTGGCAAATACATTGAAGTTCAAGGCACTGCTGAAGGTGCTCCTTTCGATAAGTCTGAATTAGATAACTTGCTAGCCATGGCTGCCAAGGGCTGTGTGGAATTAACCAAATTACAACTTGAGGCTTTGAAGTAATAATGAAAAAGATTGTGTTGGCGACAGCCAACACTCATAAAGTTATTGAATTCCAAAGAATCCTTAATGAACTTTTGCCTGACTTGGAATTAGTTGCCGCTAGTCAATTCCCCGGAGTTCCCGAGGTTGAAGAAACCGGATCTAGCTTTGCTGAGAATGCCTTAATTAAAGCCAGAGCGATAAATCAGTTCACAAATTTACCTGCCCTAGCAGATGATTCAGGATTAGTTGTTGAGGCCTTAAATGGCGCTCCAGGCATTTTTAGTGCTCGTTACGCAGGAATTGAAGCTGACGACAAGGCAAATGTTGTGAAATTACTAAATGAAATTAAAGACATTGATCAATCTTTACTTGGCGCAAAATTTGAATGTTCAATAGCTTTGGTTGATAAATCTCAAGAACTAGAGCTTGTCGTAGATGGACAAATGCCTGGTCAGGTCATTAAAGAAGTCAGAGGTGAAAATGGTTTTGGCTATGACCCAATTTTTGTGCCACAAGGATTGACGAAAACCTCATCTGAGTTGAGTGATGCAGAAAAAGACAAGATTAGTCATCGCGGCATTGCTTTAAGGAAAATGTCGATGATCTTAAAACAGTTGCCAGGTTAAGTCTGCTTGAGATTTGCTTGCTGTATTGTTTGACCTTCGTGCAACTTTAATTTGGAGGTTCGTTGGACAAAGTATTTTCAGGCCGAGTCCTAGTACTTGGCGCAGGCTCTGTAGCCCAATGCTCATTGCCACTGATTTTAAAACATATCGCTAAACCTGCTCAGGTAACTGTCATTGACAAAGATGATCGATCAGATCGAATTACAAATGAAATAAAACAAGGTGTTACTTTCAAAAAAGACTTAATAACAAAAGAGAATTTAAGTGAAAAACTATCCTCACATGTTTCATCAGGTGATTTATTACTTGATTTAGCGTGGAATATTGATTGCAATGCAATCTTGCAATGGTGTCACGATAACAATGTTTTGTATTTGAATACCTCTGTTGAGGAATGGAATCCATATGTTGATGGTGCAGATAGACCAGTTCTAGAGCGAACTCTTTATCCAAGACATATGAGAATTCGCGAAATGATGAAAACTTGGAATAAAAAAGGACCATCTGCTGTTGTTGAACATGGCGCTAATCCTGGTTTAGTTTCCCACTTCACTAAAGCTGCTCTTGTTGATATTGCTAATAAATTAAAACAAGATGGAAAATCTAATGAAAAGATTGAAAAAGCATTAAGTGAAGAAAAATACAACGAATTAGCATATCTATTAGGGGTAAAAGTAATTCATGTTGCAGAACGCGATACCCAAATTACTGACAAACCAAAAAAGGTTAATGAATTTGTTAATACCTGGTCTGTGGAATGTTTTTATGAAGTATGTATAGCTCCAGCAGAACTTGGTTGGGGAACACATGAAAAAGAATTACCAAAAAATGGAATTATGCACACAGGAGATGGCCCTTGCAATCAAATTGCAATTTCTCAACCTGGTGCTAAAA
>JAPLAV010000106.1 GCA_026393095.1 Actinomycetota bacterium
GGTTCTGAAGGTAAAAAACATACCGAAAGAATGATTAAGTCTGGAACTAAAATTGTTGGTGGAGTAACTCCAGGCAAAGGTGGACAAAGTTTAGAAGTAGCGGGACAAAATGTTCCAGTTTTTAACTCTGTGCAAGAAGCAATGGCTGCAACTGGTGCAAATGTTTCAGTGGTTTTCGTACCACCGAAATTTGCCAAAGGTGCAGTTGTTGAAGCAGTAGATGCAGCAATGCCTTTAGTTGTAGTTATCACTGAAGGTATTCCAGTTCATGACACCGCACATTTCTTTACTTACGCACAAAAATCTGGCAAAACCAGAATTATTGGACCAAACTGTCCAGGAATTATTTCTCCAGGATTAAGTAACGCAGGAATTATTCCTGCAGATATCACAACAAAAGGATCTATTGGTTTGGTTTCAAAATCAGGAACTCTTACCTACCAAATGATGTATGAATTAAGAGACCTTGGATTTACCACCGCCATTGGAATTGGTGGAGATCCAATTATTGGAACAACTCATATTGATGCATTGCGTGAATTTGAAAATGATCCAGATACAAAAGCAATTGTGATGATTGGTGAAATTGGTGGAGATGCAGAAGAAAAAGCTGCAGAATTCATTAAAGCCAATATCAAGAAACCAGTAGTTGCTTACGTTGCAGGTTTTACCGCACCTGAAGGCAAAACAATGGGACATGCAGGAGCAATTGTTTCAGGATCAAGTGGAACTGCTGAAGCAAAGAAAGTTGCCTTAGAAAAAGCTGGAGTAAAAGTCGGTAAAACTCCAAGTGAAACAGCACTTTTGTTACGCGCCGCAATAAAATAAATTTGTGATCGATACTCCAGTTCAACGCCATAGCGTTGTTACTGCTGGACTTTTAGTAACTCTTTGGACATTCTTAATCACATTTGGATCATCTGTAATTCTTGTTTTTACAACTTGGATATTGGCAGGGGATAGAACAACTTCAATTACTGATGCTTTCAAAGTTGTAATTTGGGGTTACCTTGCGATGCAAGGAGTTCCCATAGTTATCAATTCAACAGTTTTGTCTTTACCTTTCTTAGGCTTTTTGCTCTTAACACTTTTGTCCCTTTATCGATCTTCTAGATGGGCAATTAGATCTGCACTCCACGAGGAAATGAATCGACCAACACTTATTTCACTACTAGTTGTTTCAGTCGCCTCTGTTTCTTATTGTGGCGTTATTGTACTATTGAGATTCTTTGTTGATTCTCAAAATATTAATTGGCTAGAAGTAATGACTAAACCAACTGTGATGGTTGTGTCAATGTCGATATTTGCCGTTGGCACAGTGGGTGGTACTTGGTCATTAATATTTGACGATCTAGATGACATGATAAAAAGAATTCTCAAATTAGTATTTAGATTTACTTTAGTTACGTTAACTGTTGGATTCTTGATTGTTGCAATAGCTATTGGTCTTAATTATGAAAATATGCTTTTAGTGCAATCATCACTACTAGGTGGAATTGTTGCAGTTATTGCAGTGGTGATTTCTGGAATTGGCTGGCTACCAAATTTTGTTTTGTGGTCTTGGGCTTGGATTACTAGTTCCACAGTTGCACTAGGACAAGGTTCAAGTATTTCGCTAAATAGCGTGACAATTTCTCAATTACCAGCATGGCCATGGTTTGGATTAATTCCTACGGCTTTACCAAGTTGGACAAAATTCTTAATAGCAATACCTATTCTTCTGGGAGTTTTAATGGCTTTAGCTACCAGGAATAACAAAATTTCAATTTGGATTGTTAGTTCATTCTTTGTTTCTCTCGGGGTTTCAGCAACTTTGAGTTTGCTTGGATTTCTTAGTTCAGGATCATTGGGTAGTAATTTATTACTAAATTTTGGAGTTTCCCCTAAAGAGATTTTTCAGAGAAATATGACTTGGTTCTTAATCGGCCAAGTTCTGATAATTGGAGTGGTGTTTGCTTGGCGAAAGAATCACCAAGTCAAACAACAGCCTCAAGAAATGTCAGAAGCAGAAGAAGAATAGAAAGTAAAGCCAGAGGTTTTCGGTCGGATATTTCAACTGACTAGGCTCTGAGTTAGAAATTCCAGTGAAAGGCATACCTTCTTCAAATGAGTAAAACAACAATCAAGAGAGCACTTATTAGTGTTTCCAATAAAGAGGGCTTAGCCGAGTTAGCCAAAGAACTTAATAATGCTGGAGTAGAAATTGTTTCTACAGGTGCTACCGCAAAATTAATAAGTGAATTAAATATTCCTGTCACAAAAGTATCTGATGTGACTAATTTTACTGAAATTTTAGATGGCAGAGTTAAAACTCTTCACCCATTAATCCACGCTGGAATCTTGGCAGATACCAGAAAATCTGATCACAAGAAATCTTTAGACAATCTACAAATTAAGCCTTTTGATTTAGTAGTAGTAAATCTTTATCCATTCGGAGACACAGTTTCATCAGGAGCAGATTTTGATCAATGTATTGAGCAAATTGATATAGGTGGAACTGCCTTAATCAGAGCTGCAGCCAAAAACTTTGAAAATGTTGCAGTGATTGTTTCCCCAAATGAGTACTCAGAATTGATTAGTAATTTGAAACAAGGAATATCGCGTGATTTAAGAATTAAATGGTCAGCTGCAGCTTTTGCACACACTGCAACTTATGACACATTGATTGCACGGTGGATGTCTAGAAAAACAACCCCGGAACAAGATTCACCTACTTGGGTGGGTGCTTCCTTTACTAGATCTGAAATTCTTCGTTACGGAGAAAACCCACATCAATCAGCTGCTCTTTATAGAGGAATTAGTTCTGAAAAAGGCATTGCACATGCAAAACAATTAGCCGGAAAAGAAATGTCTTACAACAATTACGTAGATGCAGATACTGCAAGAGCTGCAGTTTTTGATCACGTTGAACCTTGTGTCGTGATAATTAAACACGCAAATCCTTGCGGAATAGCAATCGGTAAAGACATAGCAACTGCTTACCAAAAAGCATTAGATGCAGACAAAGTTTCTGCTTATGGCGGAGTGGTTGCCACTAATCGAAAAGTTGACAAACAGTCCGCACTATTGATTAACGAAGTATTTACAGAAGTAATCGTTGCGCCTTCTTATGACGAAGATGCTTTAGAAGTTTTAAAGACAAAACCAAACTTAAGAATCTTGCAATTAGCTGGTCCACACATGGGTCACAGAGTTGAATGGCGCACGATTTCTGGTGGAGTCTTAATGCAAACAGTTGATGATGTTGAAGCAAAAGGTGATGATCCTGATGAATGGAAGTTAGTTTCAGGAACTAAACCAAGTGATGAAGTATTGGCAGATTTAGAATTTGCTTGGCGCTGTGTACGCGCTCCTAAATCAAATGCAATTGTCTTAGCAAAAAATGGTGGCATGGTCGGTGTTGGCATGGGACAAGTAAACAGAGTTGATGCAGCACAACTTGCAGTTAATAGAGCAGGAATTGAAAGAGCTAAATCAAGTGTGGCAGCATCTGATGCTTACTTCCCATTTGCTGATGCTCTAGAAATTTTAATTAATGCTGGAGTTAGCGCTGTTGTTCATCCAGGTGGTTCAAAAAATGATGCCGAAGTAATTGCTGTGGCCCAAAAAGCTGGCATCACAATGTATTTAACAGGGGTTAGACATTTTTCTCATTGAAAAAGCAAGCGTTCCTATTTCCATTACTCTTGCTTTCGTTGCAGGGGTTGCCGCAACTTTGCAAGCAGGAATTAGTGGCCAGTTAGCTCATGAATTAAACGATGGAATCATGGCAGCGTTAATTTCAAATATTGGTGGCACAATCTTTACTGGACTTTTTCTCCTAAATCCAGAAGTAAGAAGAAAATGTAAGAATCTATTTCAAGATGTGGTTTCAGGAAAGTTTGCCAAATGGCAATTGTTGGGTGGAGTCGCCGGAGCAATTTATATTTCAACAGCCTCAAGCACAGTGAGCATTATCGGTACAGGTCTATTTACCGTTGTTCTAGTTGCTTCACAAAATATGAGCGGAATTGTTGTAGATAGATTCGGATTAAGTTCAGGATCTAGAAAAAAGATAACTCCTAAAAGATCTATCGCAGCAGTTATAGGAATAGCAGCAGTTTTACTGTCTGTGACAGATTTTCAAGGAAAAATTCTATGGATTCCAATAGTTGCAGTAGTAATGGCGGGTGTGGCAGTAACAGTTCAATTTGCTTTAAATGGTCGCGTTACCAAAGCGGCTAATTCTCAAGTATCAGCTTTCATTAACTTTCCCATGTCAATGATTACTGTTTGCATCACACTTTTTGTTATGAATTTATTTGGTAAAAGTTGGAATACCTGGCCTAATCAATGGTGGCTTTATACTGCAGGTTTTCTTGGAGCAGTCGTAGTGTTTTTAGCTGCAGCAACAATTAGAACTTTAGGTGTTTTACTTTTTGGTTTAGCAAGTGTTGCTGGGCAACTGATCACATCAATTGCACTTGACGTCATATTGCCAAATGCGAACATAAATGTGGGCTGGGCGCTCATAAGTGGTGCAGGTCTCATGCTCTTGGCTGTCTATCTTGCAAGTGATTTAAGGTAAACTTACATTTATGAGCGCAACTACTCCTCAATCAAATTCTGAATCCAGAGGTTTACGCGCAGTTTCAACAAACGAAAATCCTAAACAATCAGGTCGTTGGCAAAAATTAATTCGTCGACAATGGCCAACTTTAATTCCATTGGTTATAACTTTGGTTGGAATTGTTTTAGCAACTCAAATAAATTTTCGAGTCGGTGCTCTAGTTTTTTCTCTGGGCGTATCAGTGGCAGCAGTGTTACGTGCGTCACTTCCTAGATTCACTTTAGGTTGGCTGTATGTAAGAACTAAATGGGTGGACGTTTTGGTTTTAGGCAGTTTTTCTGTTTTCCTTTTAATTCTTTCGATAGTTGTGCCCTCTTAGCCCCAAGTTTTGGTATTTGACTAGAATTTGAACTGAAGAAATAGATATTTACCTTAATTTTTATTTGAAAGGATCTGAAATCTAAATGGCCAGATCAGGCAAAGTTGCAGTAATCGGAGCAGGTTTTTACGGTTCAACCACCGCCATGCGTTTAGCAGAATATGACATTTTTGACACAGTTGTTCTAACTGATGTTCTTGAAGGTAAAGCTGAAGGTCTTGCTTTAGATATGAATCAATCCAGACCAATACAAAACTTTGAAACAAAAATCGTTGGCCAAACTACCGGATTAGATGGTTCAGGGTACGAAGCGATCAAAGGTTGCAGCATTGTTGTGATCACTGCAGGCTTGCCAAGAAAACCAGGTATGAGCCGTATGGATTTAATTGAAACAAACGCAAAAATTGTGAGACAAGTTTCAGAAAATATTGCTAAGCATGCACCAGATTCAGTAGTAATTGTGGTTTCAAATCCACTAGATGAAATGACAGCTCTTGCACAACTTGCTACTGGTTTTCCAAAAAACCGAGTAATGGGACAAGCTGGAATGCTTGATACTGCAAGATTTACAAACTTTGTTGCAGAAAAAACAGGATCAAACGTAAGTGATGTTAAAACTTTAACTCTTGGATCTCATGGTGAAACCATGGTTCCAGTGCCAAGCCAATCAAGTGTGAAAGGCAAAGCATTAAGCGAAGTTTTGTCTAAAGAAGATATTGATGCATTAGTAGATAGAACTAGAAATGGTGGCGCAGAAGTTGTGGCACTGTTAAAAACTGGTTCTGCATACTATGCACCTTCAGCTGCTGCTGCACAAATGGCAAAAGCAGTTGCAACAAACTCAGGTCAAGTAATGCCAGTGTGTGCATGGGTTGATGGAGAATATGGAATTAGTGGAGTCTATTTAGGGGTAGAAGCAGAAATTGGTTCAAAAGGAATTAATAAAGTTGTGGAAACTAAATTAACTCCAGAAGAAACAACTGCATTAAAAACTGCTGCTGAAGCAGTTAGAGCAAAACAAGCTGACGTTAAAGATCTGTAAAGAAAAAGGTTAAAATGGCAAAAATTAAAGTAGCAAATCCTGTAGTTGAACTTGATGGCGATGAAATGACTCGCATCATTTGGCAATTCATCAAAGAAGAATTAATTTTGCCTTACTTAGATGTCAACCTTGAATATTACGACTTGAGTATTGAAAATCGTGATAAAACCGATGATCAAGTAACAATTGACTCAGCAAATGCAATCAAGAAACATGGAGTAGGCGTTAAGTGCGCAACGATTACTCCAGATGAAGCAAGAGTAGAAGAATTTGGTTTAAAAAAGATGTGGAAATCACCTAATGGAACAATTCGAAACATTTTAGGTGGCGTAATTTTTCGTGAACCAATCATCATTAGCAATATCCCTCGACTAGTTCCTTCTTGGACTAAGCCAATAGTTATTGGCCGTCATGCCCATGGAGATCAATACAAAGCAACAGACTTTGTAGTCCCAGGTCCTGGAAAAGTAACAATGACCTTCCAACCTGCAGATGGTTCTAAACCAATGGAATTTCAAGTAGCAGATTTTAATGGTTCCGGTGTGGCTATGGGAATGTATAACTTTGATGACAGCATCAAAGACTTTGCTAGAGCGTCATTAAATTATGGATTAATTAGAAATTATCCAGTTTATTTGTCAACTAAAAACACCATTTTGAAAGCATACGATGGTCGATTCAAAGATATCTTCCAAGAAATATATGAAAAAGAGTTTAAAACTGAATTTGAATCAAAAGGTTTAACTTACGAACATAGATTAATCGATGACATGGTTGCAACTGCCTTGAAGTGGGAAGGCGGCTACGTCTGGGCTTGTAAGAATTATGACGGTGATGTGCAAAGTGACACTGTTGCACAAGGTTTTGGTTCCCTTGGACTTATGACAAGTGTATTAATGACTCCAGATGGCAAAACTGTTGAATCAGAAGCAGCACATGGAACTGTTACTCGCCATTATCGTCAACACCAAAAAGGTGAACCAACTTCCACAAATCCAATCGCTTCAATTTTTGCTTGGACTGGTGGTTTAGTTCACAGAGGTAAGTTAGATAACAATAAAGAATTAACTGCTTTTGCTAGAACGCTAGAAGATGCATGTATCAAGACTGTTGAATCAGGATTAATGACCAAGGACTTAGCTCGCTTGATCAGTAAAGATCACGCTTGGGCAACAACTGAGGATTATTTGGCTGGGATTAAGCGCCAATTAGACTCAAGCCTTTAATCAAAATCAACTGATTGAGTAGCATCTTTAACATATGAGTACTTGGGTTAGTGCCCTTATTGTCCTAGCTTTCATCCTTGTCGGTGGATTCTTTGCTGCTGCAGAAATTGCACTTGTTTCACTTCGTGAATCACAAGTAAAAAGAATTGCTGACACAAAAGGCCGACGCGGAAAACTCTTAAAAGAATTACATGATCACCCAAATAGATTTTTAGCATCAGTTCAGGTGGGTGTAACTGTTGCAGGCTTTATTGGCGCAGGTTTTGGAGCTTCTAGTTTAACTCCAGTGTTATCACCTATTTTAGATCTAGTTTTTCCTGAGTCTTTAGTTTCTGTAATTGCCTTTATTTTGATAACTCTTTTTATTGCTTATTTCTCACTGGTCTTAGGGGAGCTTGTTCCTAAAAGATTAGCGTTACAAAATTCTGAAAGCTGGGCACTTTTTGCTGCCTATCCAATTGATTTTCTAGCAAGAATTACCAGACCATTTATATGGTTGTTGAGTCGCTCCACAAATCTAATTGTGAGATTACTTGGGGGAGATCCAAGTGCTAGTCGTCAAGAATTAAGTGGGGAAGACTTAAGAGATTTAGTGGCTGGACATGAAGAACTTAGCGATAACGAACGCGCACTAATTGACGATGTATTTGAAGCAGATGATCGCGAAATTAAAGAAGTAATGACACCTCGTACTGAAGTTGAATTTCTTGATGCCGAATCAACAATTCCTGATGCAGCCCTTGTTGTTGAAAAACTTCCCCATACAAAATATCCAGTGATTAACAAAACTGCAGATGAAGTTGTGGGATTTGTGCACGTAAGACAATTGCTTTCTTTAGAAGCTCGTAAATCAAGTAAACAATTAAGAGATATTGCAATTGCTGTGGAATCAATTCCTGGAACCACATCAGTGTTAAGTGCTCTTGCTCAAATGCGAAATGGTAATCAACATTTATTGATCGTCGCTGATGAATATGGCGGAACAGCTGGAATTGTTACTTTGGATGATTTGGTTGAAGAACTAATTGGTGATATTAGGCATGAAGATGATGAACCAGAAAGTGAAGTAAGCGAACTAGATTTTCATGGCGAGGTTGAAGTAGATGGATTGATGAACCTTGATGATTTTGCTGACTCAACTCATATTCATCTGCCTCAAGGACCGTATGAAACCGTGGCTGGTTTTGTTATTTCCAAACTTGGAACACTTCCTGCTGTTGGCAAATCTGTAATTGCCGAACAATGCGTGTTTGAAATATTGAGCATGGATGTGCGACGAATTTCACGAGTAAGAGTTAGTCGAATTGAGCCTGAATCAAGCAATCATGGTGGACAATAAGTTCTATGGCTAAGTCAAGTGTTTTATCAGGAATTCAACCCACTGCTGATTCATTTCATATTGGTAATTATTTTGGGGCACTTCGTCAATGGGTTCAAATGCAAGATACCCATGAATGTTTTTATACTGTTGTAGATTTACATGCGATAACTGCAGAATTTGATCCTAAAGTTTTAAAGAAAAGAACACTTTCGTCTTTTGCTCAATTGTTAGCTGTTGGAATTGATACTAAGAAAAGTACTGTTTTTGTTCAAAGCCAAGTTCCACAACATCCCCAACTTGCTTGGGTCTTGAGTTGTTTTACTGGTTTTGGTGAAGCAGGACGAATGACACAATTTAAAGATAAAACCCAAAAAGGTGGTCAAGAAAGATCATCAGTTGGTTTGTTTACCTACCCAATCTTGCAAGCAGCAGATATTTTGCTTTACCAAGCACAAAGTGTTCCAGTTGGCGAAGATCAAAGACAACATTTAGAATTAACTAGAGATTTAGCAGTTAGATTTAATAATCAATTTGGCCAAACATTTGTTGTTCCTGAAGCATTCATTGTTAAAGAATCAGCCAAGATTCTTGATTTACAAGATCCAACTGCCAAAATGAGTAAATCTTCTCCCCAAGGTTGCGTATTTATTATGGATGAACCAGATGCTGTGATGAAGAAATTTAAGACGGCGATGACAGACAGTGGTAAAGAGATTAAATATGATCCAGCAAATAAGCCAGGTGTTTCAAATCTCTTAAATATAATCAAGGCTATAACCAATGAAGAAATGTCAGCTATTGAAGCACAATTTGCCAATAAAGGTTACGGGGATTTAAAGACATTTACAGGTGAACTAGTCGTAGAAAAGATTGTTAAACCATTTAGAGAAAAGACTTTGGCTCTACTAGGGGATGAAAAAGAACTTAATTCTCTAATGAGTGAGGGTGCCCAAAAGGCTGAGAAAGTAGCTTCTGCAACTTTGAAGAGTGTTTATGAAAAAGTTGGTTTTTAAGCTTTAATTATTTGCGGCGGGTAATTGTTTTACCCAACCAAACTAACGGATCATATTTAGTATCAACAACGCGTTCTTTCATCGGAATAATTGCATTGTCAGTGATTTTGATGTGTTCGGGACAAACTTCGGTACAGCACTTGGTGATGTTACACATTCCCAAGCCATGAGATTCTTGTGCTTCTCTTTTTCTATCTAATTCATCTAATGGGTGCATATCTAGTTCTGCCAGGCGAATAAAGAATCTTGGACCAGCAAAGCTTTCTTTATTTTCTTCATGGTCACGAACTACGTGGCAAACGTCTTGGCAGAGGAAGCATTCAATACATTTTCTAAATTCTTGACTTCTTTCTACATCAACTTGTTGCATGCGGTACTCACCTGGTTTTAAGTTTTTAGGGCCTTTAAATGCTGGAACTTGGCGAGCTTTTACGTAGTTAAAAGAAACATCGGTTACTAAATCTTTAATAACAGGGAAAGCTCTCAATGGAGTTACAGTTACCTCATCTGCTTCATTGAAAGTATTCATACGAGTCATACACATCAAACTTGGTTTACCGTTAATTTCAGCGCTGCAAGATCCACATTTTCCTGCTTTGCAATTCCAACGCACAGCTAAATCTGGGCTATCAGTTGCTTGTAAGCGATGAATTACATCAAGTAGAACTTCGCCCTCGCTTACTTCAACGTGGTAATTAACTAATTCGCCTTTTTCTTTATTACCGCGCCAAACTCGTAATTTCGCTAGATAACCCATTAGTTATGCTCCCATTCCAAGTTGTGCTAATTCTTCTGGCAACAAGTACTTGCTTAATTCGTCTTTGTCAAACAATCCCGCTAATTCTTTTGGCATTGGTGGAATTGATTCAATTTTGGTCTCAACACTGCTTCCATTCCAGGAATTAATAACGTGTTTTGCTCTCCAGTTTTTATCCATGGTTGGGAAGTCATTTCTGGTGTGACCACCGCGAGATTCTTCTCTAACTAATGCACTCTTGGCAATTGATTCACTTACTAGCAACATGTTTTCTAGATCAAGGGACAAATGCCAACCTGGGTTAAATTGTCTTTCGCCTTGCACGGTTACATTCTTGGCACGTTTCTTTAAACCTTCAAGTTTGGTTATTGCTTCACGCATTTCGCTGCCATCACGAATAATTCCCACAAGATCATTCATTACTTGTTGTAATTCTTGGTGAACGGTGTATGGATTTTCACCACTATTGCCATTAAATGGAGCAAGGGCTGAGTTAAGAGCTTTTTCAATAACTTGTTCAC
>JAPLAV010000001.1 GCA_026393095.1 Actinomycetota bacterium
ATAGGGGTTTGACTTCTTTCAAGAAACTTAGAACTTTTGGTGCATCTAGGTCATTTAGCATAATTTCGATTACCTTGTTTTGATCAATTTGAGTGATGAACATTCCTTTAAACTTGTTTGACAATTCCATATATAATTGTTTTGATTCATCAATTAATTTCTTTGTGTATTCCCAATCTGATCTCCAATGATGAGACATCAGAGCTAATCGAATAACCATAGGTGAAATTCCTTCATCAATAAGTTGATGAACAAATACCAAATTCCCTTTTGATTTACTCATCTTGCTTCCCTGATATGAGACCATTCCAACATGGCAATAGTTAAGTGCCAATTCGCCAAAACCTAAGGCCGCATTCTGCTCTTCAGACATTGAATGATGTGGGAAAATTAAATCTTTTCCTCCACCTTGAATATCCAAAGGTAATTCGGCATATTTATTTGCCAGCGAAATACATTGAATATGCCAACCTGGTCTGCCCGTACCAAAGCCTTCTTTCCAATTAGGTTCATCGTCTTTACTTGCCTTCCAAATAATTGGATCCAAAGGGTTAACTTTTCCTTGACGATCTGTGTCACAACCACGTTCCTTTGCCATTTCCACTAATTCGTTATTTGGCACCGAAGCGACAAGTTTAGATAAATTCTCTGCGTCTGTTTTGAAGTACCACTCAGTACCGATTTGATAGGACAAATCCTTAGAAATTGTCTCACCAATGCGAGAAATTATTAAGTCCATGTTTTCCATTACCCCCACAAAGTGATCGGGAGGCAAAATATTTAGTGCAGTCATATCAGTTCGGTAGATATTCATTTGTGAATCCACAATTGACTGCCAGTTGGTACCACTAATTCGTGCTCTTTCAAATAAAGGGTCATCAATATCAGTGATGTTTTGAACATAATTAGTTTCTCTGCCAATAAAATTCAAAGCTCTAATAACTAAATCGAAAGTCAAGTAGGTAAATGCGTGCCCTAAATGAGCAGAATCATAAGGCGTAATACCGCAAACATAAATTTGCACTTTCTTGCCATTTCGACCTATTTCATTGTTTTGTTGCGATTTCGAATCGAACATAAATAATGAATGATTCTTGTATTTGTTGGAAGAATGAGTTATTGATTTACTTGGCCAAGATTTCATGTTCCTACAATACGCGAGAGTCTAAAATCCATCTAAAATATTGGCCAAGGAACTGCTGGCCATTGATCTCCAGGCTGTGGGAAAGCATTATTCTCTAACAGTTCATCAACCCTCTTAATCGCCTGCTCAATTTCAATTTCTGACAAGTAGTTGAAATCTTCCTCTTTCCAAGCTTGTAATACGTTTTTTGCTTTTTCTAACAAAGTTATGTCTTTATCATTGAAAGCAATATCAATCCAACCCCAAAGCACTGTACGAATTTTTGATTCTTGATGCCAGCTAACTCCGTGATCAATGGCCCACATTTTATTGTCAGTATCCATAAGTAAATGGCCAGCTTTTCTATCAGCGTTATTGATGACTAAATCAAATAGACATAGATTGCGCAAATCTCGATCATCTTTATGAGCAAGGGTTATTAGTTTGTTTAACTCGTCATATCCTTGTAAAACTTTCAAGTAATCTTTTGGTATATCTTCAGGACTCTTAACAATTATTAGATCATTATCTGATTCTTTGACCCATTCCTGAATGAGAGAATTGCCAATTCCTTGAACGTCTCTCATCACGGTTTCTGGAACATAATTTAGTTCTAACGCTCGATCAAGTAAATATGTTGCATATTCTCTGTTGTTCAAATCCACATCTGGAAAGTCCCAGAGTGGCCTAATTGAAACTTCTGGTTTGATAATTGCGTGCATATTTTGTTGAGAATTACTGACCAAGACTTTTAAAGCACCATTGGAAGAATCCTGGATTAATCCCTCAATTTCAATTTCACCACTTAACAACAAATCCAATTTATCCATTGAATTTATCTTTTATAACCATTAGCCCGTGCGCAAATATGACCTTGTTGTCCAAGTGGTTCTTGGCAAAATGGGCAGGGTTGTCTTCCCGCTGAAACAAGTCTTCGACCTCGTTCAGCAAACAATCTTCCTTGTTCAGCACTCAAGTGAACTCTTAAAACATCTGGACCTTCTACTTCATCACTTTCAATTTCTGGAACAGAGTCACTTGAGTCTGCGTGTGCTTCCAAAATTAATTTTTTCTTTGGAATACTCCATCCCAAACTCATGATTCCCACCCTGAATTCTTCTGTTATGGGAGCTTCCAGTGGTTCTAAATCTAAAACATTGGAATCATAATTTGCAGGAATTTTTGATTCATTTAAGTTCTCCCCCATTATTTGATTTAAAAGGGTGTCAATTCTTTCTGATAAAATTGCTACTTGAGATTTTTCTACTATGACACTTGTTATATTTTTGCCACTTTTTACTTGCAGAAAAAATATTCTTTCCCCGGGTTCTCCTATTGTTCCTGAAACAAAACGATCAGGTTCTAAATGAGAAAAGACTTTGCGCATTTAACCTGCGCCTCCACCAAGCACACTGCCAAATTTCTTCTTTTTCTTGATCTGAGTCGGAACTTGTACTCTGTTGTTAACACTGACCACTTGTATGTTTCCTTGATTTATTCGAACTATGGATAATGAGCAAGGATCAATTGTTATTCTTTGAAAATTATCAAGGTGAATTCCCAAACTATCTGCGATAAAACTTCTGATAGGATCACCATGAGACACCACTAACATGTTGTCTTGATACTTAAGCCTTGATGCGTTTTCAAAAATTGTTGATTTCATGCGATCAAGCATGTCGGACATTTTTTCTCCGTTAGGAAATTGCACTCCACTTGGTCGCTCTTGTACGTTTTTCCACAAAGGTTTTCTTCTTAAAGTCGATAACTTCTTGTTAGACCAATCACCATAATCGCATTCACTAATGCCAGAATCTATATTTGGCTTTAAGGGATTTTTAGAGAATTGATTCAATATATTGGCAGTTTGTTGGCAACGTTCCATTGGACTAACGATGATTTTCTTAAAAATAATGCTTTCTAAAGTCTTTGCCAAAGTTTCAGCTTGAAGCACACCTAAATCATCGAGAAAGACACCTTTGGTTCGACCAGCCAAAATACCTTTTTCGTTGGCAGGAGTTCTTCCATGTCTTACTAAATAAACAGTAGTCACGAAATCATTCTAGAGGTTAGAGATTATTCCGTCATTTAGTAACGCAATTATCACCAAGGCAAGTGCAATTCTATAAATTACAAAGGTTTTTAAACTGTGATTTCCTAGCCA
>JAPLAV010000017.1 GCA_026393095.1 Actinomycetota bacterium
GGAAAGAGTGCACTTGCGTTGTGTGCAGGATTAGAACATGTTTTGGAAAGAAATAATCACCGAAAAGTTATGGTCTTTAGACCTCTTTATGCAGTGGGCGGACAAGATTTAGGTTATTTACCTGGCACTGAAGGTGAAAAAATGAGTCCATGGGCTCAAGCAGTTTTTGACACACTCGGGGCAGTGACAAGTCCAGAAATAATCACCGAAGTAATTGCACGAAACCTAATCGAAGTTTTGCCCTTAACTCATATTCGCGGACGCTCATTACATGATGCATACGTGATTGTTGATGAAGCACAAAGCCTAGAAAGAAATGTTTTATTAACAGTTCTTTCTCGTATTGGTAAAGGTTCGAGAGTTGTGTTAACTCATGACGTTGCGCAAAGAGATAACTTAAGAGTTGGTCGTCATGATGGAGTTGCAGCAGTTGTGGAAAAACTTAAAGGTCATCCTGGAAAAACTTAAAGGTCATCCATTATTTGCTCACGTAACACTAACTAGATCTGAAAGATCTCCAATTGCAGCTTTAGTCACTGATTTACTGGAAGATCAACCAGTTTAATTTCAGCCTGATTCAGGTCCTACTGGAATTGTTTTTCCCAATGATCTTGTTACAGAATCAAAGAAGTTATTTCCTTTATCATCGACTACCACAAATGCTGGAAAGTCCTTGATATCAATTTTCCAAATCGCTTCCATTCCTAATTCTTCAAAATCAAGAACCTCTACTTTTGTGATGCAATCTTGGGCAAGTAAAGCTGCTGGTCCACCAATAGAACCTAGATAAAAACCACCATTTGTTTTGCAAGCATTTGTCACAACTTGGCTTCTATTTCCTTTAGCCAGCATGATCATTGAACCACCAGCTTTTTGGAAACGATCAACGTAAGAATCCATACGACCAGCTGTTGTTGGACCAAAAGATCCTGAAGCCATTCCAGTTGGAGTTTTTGCAGGACCTGCGTAATAAACAGCATGGTTTTTCATGTACTCAGGCATTGCTTTGCCTTCGTCAAGCATTTGATTAATTTTGGCGTGCGCTAAATCTCTAGCCACAATCATGGATCCAGAGAGTGCAACTCTTGATTTAACTGGGAGTTTAGAAAGTTGGGCTAAAACATCTTTCATTGGTTGATTTAAATCAATTTTGGTCATGTCATCGTTTAGATGAGTATCAATTACATCAGGTAAAAATTGTGCTGGTTCGGTTTCTAATTGCTCTAGGAAAACCCCGTCTTTATTAATCTTGGCTAAAATTTGTCGATCCGCTGCACAAGAAACAGCAATTGAAACTGGCAAAGATGCACCATGGCGGGGAAGTCTAATTACTCGAACATCGTGACAGAAATACTTTCCACCAAATTGTGCTCCAATACCAAATTTCTGACTCATCTCAAGAACATGTTGTTCCATTTCTAAATCTCTAAATCCGTGTCCATCAATAGCTCCTTTGACGGGCAAAGTATCAAGTGATCTAGTTGAAGCAAGCTTGGCAACTTTTAATGAATATTCAGCACTTGGTCCACCAATAACAATTGCTAAATGATACGGAGGACAAGCTGCAGTTCCTAGGAGTCGAAGTTTTTCATCTAGGAATTCATCTAATTTTTCAGGATTTAATAATGCTTTAGTTTCCTGAAACATTAATGATTTATTGGCAGATCCTCCACCTTTTGCCATGAACATAAATGAATATTCCAATTCATGTCCTGGTTTGGTGTCGGCATAAATTTCAATTTGGGCTGGAAGATTAGTGCCAGTATTTTTCTCTTCCCACATAGACAATGGTGCAAGTTGGGAATATCTCAAATTCATTTTTTGGTAAGCGTTAAAGATTCCTTCAGAAATTACTTTTTCATCATGAGAATTTGTTATAACGTTTGCACCACGTTTGCCGGTAATAATTACAGTTCCAGTGTCTTGACACATTGGTAAAACTCCACCAGCTGAGATGTTGGCATTCTTTAATAAATCAAGGGCCACGAAGCGATCATTATTGCTTGCTTCGGGATCATCTAAGATTTTTCTTAATTGCTTTAAGTGACTTGTTCTTAATAAGTGTTGGGTGTCATGCATTGCTTCAAAAGTTAACTTCTTTATTGCTTCTGGTTCAATAACCAAGAATTCTTTATCGCCTAGTTTTTCAATTTTAAAACCAGTATCAGAGATTTTTCTGTATTCAGTGGAATCTTCACCAAGGGGCAGAAGTTCTGTGTATTTGAACTCAACCATGGTGATTTTTCCTTTCTTGATTAATCTTTTCACCTCTTAGCCTATTCGTAAGATGTGGGAATGTGAGATATCGGTAACAATGGTGTTCATGAGTGAGAAAAAACCACGATCTGCGCAGTCTGTTTCAGACATGATTCGCTCGCTAGGAGCAGTTGGTCTCTTAGTTGGTTTGCTTGCAACTTTTGTTTGGTTAACAAGAACTGACTCCGAACAAGTTTTAAGAGAAGTTGATTGGCAAGGAATTGCAATAGGTGCTCAATCTAGAAGTGATATTCCAACTCTTGGTCCAGTTGGTTTAGATAAATCTTGGGTTGCCACAAGTGCTCGTTTAGAAAATGTTGGAGACACTCAAGTTTGGCGAGTTGGTGTTGTTTCACCAACTACAGAATATGTGAGTGTAATTGTTTCAAAAACTGACCTGAAGAAATTAATTAAAACTTATGTAAATATTGAAAGTGAAGAAGAGGCAACTAGAGTTATTGGAAATAAAACCTATACTGCTTTGGAAGACCAAGAAAATAGAGCTTTATTTATTTCAGAAGCTGGAATCAATACTCTTATTTATTCAACTGCTAATTGGGATGAGATTACAAAATTTGTGGAAAGTCTAAAGGTTCCCACTAAATAATTATTCTTCTTCGTCCTCATCGTCTTGAGTTAACTCTTCTAATCTTTCTTGAGCGTTATCTAAAATTGTTTGACACAATGCCGCTAATTGTTCGCCCTTTTCCCACAACTTTAAAGTTTCCTCTAACGCGAGGTTGCCAGATTCAAGTTGGGTAACAATTTCTTCTAAAGCAGTTCTTGCCTGCTCATAAGACATGTTTGCATCTTTTGCCATGGGTTAACTCTATTTCTTCTATTTAGTTACTTGTGCTTTGAGGGAATCTTTTTCAACACGAATATCTAGAACTTCGCCTCTTGAGGCATCACTTGATTTTCTGATCAGTTTTCCATCTTTACCTCGCACTATGGCAAAACCTCTCGCAAGAGTTCCCATTGGGGAAAGTGTTCGCAATTGGGCTAAACGTGGTTTAAACCAAGATTGCTCATTAGTAATTTTTGAAGTTATTAACTCTCTTAAACCACTTTTAAGATCAAACAATTCATCTCTGTGAGTTTGAATGAATTCACTAGGGGAATTTAGAGCCGAGGTTTCTAACAATCTTTCCAATGAAACTTGTTCTCTTTCAATTCTGTTACCAATTCTTTCTCGCATGGAATCTATAAATCTGTAAATTAAATCTATTTCATCATCTAAATCTGGAACTATTTTTGATGCAGCATCTGTTGGAGTTGATGCTCTTAAGTCTGCCACGTAATCAAGTAAAGGAGTGTCTTGTTCGTGTCCAATGGCACTAACAACTGGAATAACAGAAGCAGCAACAGCTCTGATTAGTAATTCATCAGAGAAGGGAAGTAGATCTTCAAAAGATCCACCACCACGAGTGATGACAATTACATCAACTTTCTTTTCAGCATTCAGTTGCGAAAGACTTGCTCTAACTTCACTTGATGACTTAACACCTTGTACAGCTACTTCATGAACATCAAATTCAATTCCAGGCCAACGAAGTTTGGTATTTTCAATAACATCTTTCATCGCAGCACTGGCACGACCACAGATCAAACCAATTTTCTTAGGTAAAAATGGAATTGCTCTTTTTCTTTCAGGAGCAAACAATCCCTCTGCTGCAAGTTTTTGTTTTAATTTTTCTAATTGAATCATTAATTCACCTAAACCAACAGGAGATATTGCTTTTCCTCTAATAATTAATGAGCCACGATTCATCCAAAATTCTGGTTTACCGTGAACTAAAACTCTTAATCCGCTTGTAATTTCAGTTGGAGAATTTTCTATAACTGATCTATTGAAAACAACATTTAGTGTGGCATCAGCAGAAACATCTCTTAAGTCCATAAATACCCAGTCAGAGCCAGGTCTTATTTTCACAGAAGTAATTTGGCCTTCAATCCAAACCGAAGGCAATTGAGTAATAATTTCTGATAAAGCTCTGGCCGCATCCTTAACTTGGATTGCGTCTTCTGGTGATTGTCCTGTTGCCATAGGAAACAGCGTAGGTGCTCAAGATGCTTAAGACAACGTGAACGCCTACGATATTTATCGTGACCACCACAACTGGAAAAGTGCTCTTAGCAGCCCCCCGTGGATATTGCGCTGGCGTTGATCGCGCTGTTGTCACCGTTGAAAAAGCACTTGATGTTCATGGTGCACCGGTTTATGTAAGAAAACAAATTGTTCATAACAAACACGTTGTAGAAACTTTAGAAAAACGTGGAGTAATTTTCGTTGAAGAATTAAGTGAAGTTCCAGAAGGCTCTCTTGTTGTATTTAGTGCTCACGGAGTATCTCCTGCAGTGCACGCAGAAGCTAAAGAAAGAAACTTAAAGACAATTGATGCTACTTGTCCCTTAGTAACAAAAGTTCACAACGAAGCAAAAAGATTTGCAAAAGACGGTTACAAAATTATTTTTATTGGCCATGAAGGACACGAAGAAGTTGAAGGAACTATGGGTGAAGCCCCAGACAACATGGTTTTAATTGACGGAGTAGATCAAGTAGAAAAACTTGAGGTTAAAGAAGGCGAAAAGATTGCTTGGCTATCCCAAACCACTTTGTCAGTTGACGAAACCTTAGAAACAGTTCACGCCTTAAAGAAAAAACTTCCAATTTTGATGGATCCACCATCTGATGACATTTGTTATGCAACTCAAAATCGCCAAGCAGCTGTGAAAAACATTGCTCCAAAAGTTGATGTATTAATCGTGGTTGGTTCTAGCAATTCCTCAAACTCAGTAAGACTGGTAGATGTAGCGCTCGAAGCTGGAGTAAAAAAATCATTCCGAGTGGATTCTGAAAGTGAATTAAAGAAGGAATGGTTTGAAGGAGCAAAGTCTGTGGGCTTAACAAGTGGAGCATCTGTTCCTGAAGAACTTGTTGATGGAGTACTTGCTTGGTTAAACAAAAACGGTTTTGGTGATGTTGAAGAAGTCGAAACAATTGAAGAACACATTACTTTTTCACTACCAGTTGAAATTAGAAAAGATCTAAAAGCCGCAGGAAAAGCTTAAGCGCTTCTTCTTATTCTTAAGAAGGCAATAACAAAAGCAACTGAAGTTGAACCAACCATCCAAGGTGCATTAAACGCTAAAGTCGTCAAAATCATGGCAACTTGTTTTAACATAAATGAACCTGTTGGGCTAAGTGTTAATTGACCCAAAATTAGTGTGACAATTAAATAAGCAACAGGACCAGCAATAACAGGATCCCAAGCATGTTTCATTTCAATAGTTGCAGCCAAATAAAGCAAAGTAATTGAATAAGCAAAGCTAGTGATAATTCCTATTCGACCAGTTAACAAAACATCAATGAGTCCAATAATTAGTGGTACTACCAGGATTAATAGCACTGCAGTTTTAGCTGGAAGCGGAGGTTGTAGCCAAGAAACTCTTTCGGAAAAAGAAACACGTTCTTTATCTCGATGAGTTAGTTGTTCAGTTATTACTTGATTAGGAGAAGTTCCTTTATAGAAGTTTTCAACTTTTTTAGCAATTTCTTGTGAGTCAGCAAATTTATCTTCAGTGTTTTTTTCACGTCTTCTGGCAAGAGCTGGAAATGCTTTTTCACTTTGTGGTCCAGTTGCGCCCACTGCTCGATAAAAGCGTGGTTCTAATTCGCGACGGTTTTCTTCACTCACAACTAAGACCCTAGCGAACTAATTAGGACTAATCGTCCAAGCCTTCAAGTTCTAGGCGAGCATTTTCGCCACTGAAGCGAGATTTAGA
>JAPLAV010000010.1 GCA_026393095.1 Actinomycetota bacterium
AATGTTAAACCTAAGATTTCCTCAGGCTCAATGTTTGCTTCTTCAATTAACCATAAAACTCTTTCGGCCATAACACTTGTTTTTCCAGTACCTGCACCAGCAATAACTAAAGCAGGTTCAAGCGGTGCAGTTATTGCTTTTATTTGTTCAGGGGTTAAATTCAATTTTGTTTCAGATTTCACTCAACAACCGCCTTGCCTTCTGGTTGGGCAGGACACATTCGAATAAATTGGCAATTTCTACAAAGTGGTGAAACTTTTGCACTGAAGTCTTCTGTTTTAATTTTTCTAAAGGAATCTTTCAGTATCTCTAATATTCCATTGTTTTCAATATTTTCTGTATCTAATTCTTTTAATCCATTTTTTTGCATGTGTTTCAAATAAACCAAACTGGCACTGGCATCAACAGATTCTGGATCGACTTCAATATCTAAAGCTTGACGAGAAACTGCGAGTCGGTAAACACCTAACTGCGGATCTTCATTTGCTTGTTCTTTAGTTAATGTCACATTAGAGTTCTTAAAATCAATAATATGTAGTTGTTTTAAATCTTCAATTTCAGATTCTAATCTGTCAATATAGCCACTTATTTTTACACTGTCTGCTGGGTTTTGTTCATCCACTAAAACATTGAGGGAGAAATGAACTTCTGAACCAACAACTGATCTATCTGTTCTCTTTAGATGCCAAGAAAGTAAATTCATGACAACTTCTAAAGTCTCGTTGTAAAAACGGTTAGCAATCCAAGAGGCATCAAAAGATAATTGTGGCCAGATTAAATCAAGTTTTTCTTTTAGCGCTTCAAAGTTTGGTTCAATCTCTCCATTACTTAAACCTTGAGCCAAAGCATGAACGATAGAGCCAATGCTTGCCGCATTCTGGCGTGGAATATTTGCGCCTGCTTTTTTCTCCAAGAACCATTTCAAACCACAATCTCTTAAGGTGGCTAAACCAGATCCAGATAGAGAAACAGGTTGGTCGTCATGTGTTAATTTGATTTCACTTGCACTGGGTTTGAATGTGGCCCACCAATTTTGTGGATCGGCTGCTTGACTGATATCTCTTCCAAAAGCATCTTTTGTGTTAGCTAATTTATGCAATCTCTGAGCTAATGCTTTCTTAAACTCATTATCTGCATCAATGCTTTGTCCTGCTTTTCTAATTTCGGCGACAAGTGCATTTAAGGAAAGAGCTTTTTGGGGAAATCCTGAAACGTGATTAATTTGATTTCCACCTAATTTGGTTAATAGAACTGAAGGTTCTCCATCGTCTGAAAATTCGCTTTTTATTGCACTTACTAAGAGTTTTTGGCTAGTTCTAGATTTAGCTACCTCAAAAAGCCTTATATCTTCAGCAATAATTTCACTTCTACTAGGTGATCTAACGACTGTTTCATAACCCAATCTTTCAACTTCAAGTATGTTATTGCGCAATCTTGCTGATGGCCAAACATCTGACTGCACATCAGGAATAAATACAAATCTTGCTTCTAATCCTTTTGATCTGTGTGCTGTGACAATTTGTACTCGGTCATCTTCAATTGGTTTTTGAGCTAAAGTTTCTGCTTGAAAAGCTTGCATTCCTAAGTCACTTAGAAAATTAAGTACTCCCCTAGTTCCTAAGGTACGTTCATCATCTCTAGAAGCTGCATCAAACAGAGCCAAAATTGAGTCAAGATCTTTATCTGCTTTTCTACCTTCTATGCCTCCTCTTAATGCATTTATGCGTAAAGTTTCACTCCATTTATATTCTGAATCAAGAACATCAAATATTTTTTTGTTTACTTCACTAACATCAGCGTTCCAGATACTCCACATGACAACTTCTACTCGAGTTTTCTGCTTTATCAAATCTCTAGCTGTAAAAAGAATTGCTCCCAGTTTTCGAACTCCTTGGGATATTTCACTTGGGATATCCAATAAATTCTTAGGATCAATAACTGCCCTATACAAGGCTTGATCAGAAGTTAAAGGGTGTTCATTATTCTCTCTTGATCTTTTGCGAAGAAGTCTGGCTGTTTCTCTTAATTCAAATGGCGAAGAATTGATTAAGGGACCTTTTAACAAATCTCGAATTACTTCACTATCACTTGGATCAAGATTTCCTAGCGCAAGTTGGCCAGAAATATTTAAGCAGTCCAATAACACTCTTGCCGCAGGATCTTGCGAAAGTGGTAAATCATCTGCTTGTACGGACACTGGAATTGCAAAATTAGTTAAGGCTCGATTAATTGATTTTATTGAATTAGCGTTTCTGACAACAATTAACACATCTGACCATTTAGATTCTGAGTTTTCTTGTTTAAACCTTCTTATTTCATTTGCAATATGAAAGCTTTGAGAATTAGTCGATTCATAAGTATTAACTCTCAAATCAATTGCTTGCTTTTGGCGATGGTTATTGATTAATTCAATTTCTTTACTATTTCCAAAATCCTTATCAAATCTGTCAATTGCTTCAAAATCAGCACCTCGAAATTGATAAATATTTTGAGATTTATTGCCTGTAGCAAGTAGGAACTTATTTGGTCTTACTAAAGATTTTAGAAGTCTGACTTGAGCAGGATCTATATCTTGGTATTCATCAACAAAAAAATGAGTGAACTTGATATTTAATTCGTCTAAACTTTTTAACCGCTTTAGTAAGAGATTTACTCGATGAACTAATTCACCATAATCAGTTGTTTCGGATGCATCTAAATTATCCAAATACATTTCAGCAAAATGACCTAAGGCAACCCAGTTGTCATTCTCATGCTTTATTCCAATATCAATTAATTGATCTGGATCCATACCAAGTGAGCGCATGCGAGCAAGTAAATTTCTAACTTGTCTAACAAATCCTTTTGTTTTTAAGGCACTGATTAAATTAATTGGCCAATCAATTGATTTATCTTCAATTGTTCCTTTAATTAACTCATTGATCATTACTTCTTGCTCGGGACCTGATAATAGTCTCAATGGCGAAAATGCGTAATTTTCAACAACTAATCCTTGGTTATATGCAGCTTGCATAACAGAGTGTGTAAAAGAATGAAAAGTTGCAACTTGAGGAACCGAATAATCAGGTAATCTTCTTGCTAAATATCTACGCATCTCTCTTGCTGAATGTCTAGAGAAACAAAAAATAATTATTTTGTCTGAATTTATTCCGTTGAGTACTTTGTTAATTACAGATTCTGCTAAAACGGTAGTTTTACCAGTTCCTGCGTTTCCAGTTACAAGCAATGATCCTTCAGCATGATCGAGTGCTTCTTGCTGGAGTGAATCAAATAAAGGTTTTTCTATATAGGGCAATGCCGTTTTTTCAAGGGTGATTTCGGGGATACCAGCAATTGCCATATGACTACTTCACCATTGACCTACGACAAGTGTCTGGTCAGGTAAAAATTGTGAGGTGATGGGACGATGGACTAGATGACTATTCCTATGACTAATTCTTCCCGCAGGGCCGCTCGAAGACCCAGGGATTTGGTTACCCTTTTGGCCACACTTGCCGTTACTGCACTTGTTACTGCCCTTGGAACAGTTGCTGCTCAAACAACCGCTGGATTAGATGCTGATTTAACCACTGCAACCAGAGTTTTACCGAGCTTTGTGCTATTTGTTCTAAACACAATTGGTGCAACTTCTATAATTTTTGTTCCCGTATTAGTCGGTATTTCATTACTAACAAGAAATCGAACTCGACAATTAGTTGATGCACTTCTTGCCGCAGGATTATCGGTTTTAACTTTAGTAGCAATCTCGATTCTTGTAGTGCAGAGTAATTCACCTCGATTAATTCTTGCTTTAACTGGTGGAATTCAAACTGAAGGCGTTACACCCCTTGATCCATTAATTGCAGGATTAATTTCATTCTTAGTAATTGCCAAAGTATTTGACAGAGGAAAACTTGGATTAATTGCCACAATTTCGGTTATTGCTTTATCGTTTGCATCTTTGGTTGCAGGCCAAACTACAATTGTTACCCAACTTGTAAATATTTTACTTGGTTGGGCTATCGGATTAGCGGTTCGTTATTCATTCGGTACCCCTATAAACAGAGCATCTGTAGAAAAATTAGTTGAAGCACTTAATTCAGGTGGATTAAATGTCGATCAAATTGAACTTTCATTGGAAACATCTGAGGGAAGAATATTTCGTGCAGTTTTAAAAACTGGTGCTCAAATTAATGTTTGGGTATTTGACTGGGAACTACAAGGCTCTGGTGTTTTAGGTTCTTGGTGGCGTGGTCTAACTGTCAAAACATCTGGTGACTTTAGAGGAATGAGCATTAGAAGAAGAGTGGAAAGAACTGCGCTTTTGACTTACGCTATTGCTGCGACTGGAGTACGCGTTCCAGAAGTTGAACTAGTTCGCGAAATTGAACCAGACTCTATTTTTATTGCACTAGAGAACTTAAGTGGTTCATCTTTTGCTGAGATAAATTCAAGAAAAATTCAAATAACAGCTTCCCAAATTGAGAAGTTCTTAACAGATGTTAAAACAATGCATGATGCAGATATTGCACATCGATCCCTTGCTGCTGAAAATATTTATGTAACCCAATCTGGAGATATTGCAATTACCGGAGTTCATTCAGGAACGGTTGCCGCAACTGATTTACAACAACGAGTTGATTTAGCAGAAGCCTTAGTCACAGCTGCTAGGTCTTCTTCAATTCTAGAAACAGTACAAGTCGCTAGAAAACTCTTTTCTACGAAAGAGTTGATCAGGACAATTCCTGCCATTCAAAGTGTGGCAATGAGTCGAAAAACTAGACAATATCTGTCAAGCAATAAAGAACTGTTGAAAGATTTAAGAAAAGCCTTAGGTGAACTAGCACCAAGTGCAGATTTACAACCTATTTCTTTTCAAAGAATCAAATGGAGAAATATTCTTTTAGCAACTGCGTCCGTAGTCGCACTATATGTACTCGTTCCTCAGTTTAGTCAAATTAATCCCCAGGAATTAATTGCAACAGCTGAATGGAAATGGGCAGGCATTGCACTAGTTGCCTCATCATTAACTTACTTTGCTTCCACTGCATTATTGCTGTCATTTATATCTGTACCAGTGAATCGAATTAGAGCTCTACAAGCTCAACTTGCTGCGTCTTTTGCAACTTTAGTTACTCCTCCAACTCTTGGATCTGTGGCAGTTAATATCCGATTCTTGAGTCGCGCTGGAGTTTCTGGTCCTGCTGCAGCAACCGCAGTTGGTGTTTCCCAAGTTGTTATTTTCTTCATTCACGTGTTGTTACTCGTTGTCTTTGGCGTTGTTGCTGGAACACAAACTGATTTTTCTTTTAGACCATCTCGAATTACTTTGGTGATTTTTGTTGTAATTTTCGCACTACTTATTTTAGGTTTCTCAATAAACCAAATAAGAAACTGGATTCTGAATAAAACTCGTCCAATATTTACACAAGCTGGTCCCACCTTGGCAATCATTGCCCAACAACCACAAAGATTACTGCTTAGTGTTCTTGCTTCCATATCCTTGAATTTTGCTTACGTAGTCGCTTTCTACTCGTCTCTCAATGCTTTCGGAAGCGATATATCTTTTGCAACTGCTGCATTTGTTTATTTGGCTGGTGCGACTTTGGGACAAGCAGCTCCTACCCCTGGAGGAATCGGTGCTGTGGAAGCCGCACTGGTAGCAGGATTAACGGCTTCTGGGATTCCATCAGGAACAGCACTATCGGGTGTATTGCTGTATCGAGTTGCTACATTTTGGTTACCCGTTCTTCCTGGTTGGTATGCTTTTGCTAACTTACAATCAAAAAACGCTTTGTAAAGTTTGGATAAAATGTTAACTGCTTCAAAAACTCACAAAGTTCTTATTGTTGAAGATGAGCTTTTTACTCAAAAACTTATTTGCGAAATCATCACAAATCTTGGCCATAAATGTGAAACAGCATCATCAGTTAATGAAGCACTAAATCAAGTTAAAGCTTTCTCTCCAGAATTAATTATCACCGATCTTGATCTTGGTCCAGGTCCAACTGGAATTGATTTAATAAATAAAATGGACAAAGAATTTCCTGAAATTAAATTAGCGGTACTTACTGCTCATACATCCCCCAATTTAGTAGATATTCGATTTAAAGGTTTACCTAGTCGTGTTCAATACATAGTAAAAGCCGATTTACACGCGTCAAACTCATTTGAAAATATCTTAAAAAATGCATTCGAGCAAAAAACAACAATTACTGCATCTAAGGCAAAGCCAGTAGATGCAATTTATTTAAGTAATACTCAAGCCGAATTATTGAAATTGATTGCACAAGGTTTATCAAATCAAGCGATAGCAGATAAACGAGGAACAACACTTAGAGCTGTTGAGGCTTTAATTAATCGAACTTATCAGGCCTTAAAACTTAATGAAAACGATTCAATGAATCTAAGAGTTGAAGCAGTTAAGTTATGGAAATCTTCAAAAATTCACGTAAAGTAAATTGATGGATTACGTAAATAAGCCAAGAATTTCCATCAAGCAACGTTTAGGTGGAAAATGGTTAGCCTCATGGACATCTTGGTTCTTATTTATTCCATTTGCGTTTATCACGAGCCTAAACTATGACGGATCACGCGATTTTTCAAATAGTAATGAGTTGTATTCACTAACAGTTATAGTTCATCTTTGTACTGGGCTTAGTTTTTATCTTGCTCATAAGACATTGATTAGAAAAAGAAAAATAGAGACTCAAAGTCTTTGGAAAGTTTTACTAGTCTTTGCTTTTGCTGGCTTTATCAGAATATTTTCTGCTGATTTTTTTAGTGATTACTTTGTGGGTCAAAATGAACCACTATATTTGAGATTGGTTTCAATTCCTGCATTTATAATTACCCTTGCAACCATAACAATCATTATTGATTTTATTGATCGTGAATTTGAAGAATTAAAAAGATTAAATATAGAACTCAGAATGATGAACCATGTTAGGACGGAGTCCCTTAAGAATTTAAGTAATTATCAGAATGAGTTACTTAAATGCGTAACATTCCAAATTGTTCCAGCAATTAATCAAATTGAAAAAATGTACTTTAATTTAATAGAAAGTAAAAAAGTAACTTCAAAAGAGCTTCTATCTTTTTCTCAAACTGTAAAAGAGTGGAATCAAATAGTAATACGAGCAATAAGTCATTTAAAATATGACGAAGGTAATAATTTATTGAATTCTAATATTGACAAAGAGAACTTCTCAATCTCAATACCTTTATCTATCAGAATTAGTAACCTAACTAAAACTTGGAATTTCTTCCCTTCAGTTATTTGGTTACCTTTTTTTGCGATTAGTTTTATCTTGAGTTATATATATGTAGGCCTAGTGACCTCACTTGAAGTTACAGCGATTGTTGCATTAGCAAATTTAATCTTTATAGTTTCTCAAAGATTGTTACGTCCAAAATTAGCTAACTACTCCTCCCGCAGAAGGTTTATCTTTATTACCTGGCCATACACGATGTATGGATTATTTCTAGAGATTTCTTTCTTGTCCCTGTTCCCGGTAAATTCACAAACTGCAATCGCAATTTGGGTGTATTTCCTCCCACTTTGGGCCCTATTAGGAATGTTTGTTAGTGGCGTTATTTATGGAGTTACTGGCGAGGGAGGCAGAATCCAAGCAAAAACTATTTCAGAAATTATTGAATGCAGAAAAGCCGCAGGTACAGCACTTGAATCTATCCGACGTATTCAGAAGATTTTTACAGATACCGTTCATGGTCGAATACAAAGCAAGTTAACAGCTGCCGCGCTTCTATTAGAAAACACTGCTCAGCAAAACCAATCTCAATTTATTTCAAAAGAAACTCTGGCAAAAATTACCGATCAACTAGAACCAATGGCAATTGAGGCACGGGAGGATTTGCGTAAATTAACTGAGTGGACAGAAACAAAACCTAAAACCATTGAAAATATGTGTTCGGAGATCATAAATAATTGGATGGAAATCATAAAAATTGATACGCACTTTGACTCGTTTGCAGAAAATATTCTAAACTCTAATGATTGGCTTAGAAGCGCATTTGAAGACGTAGTTAATGAATCTATTTCCAATGCCGTACGACATGGCAACGCGGATATGATTTCAATAACAGTACAACTTGATCAATCGCTGGATGAACTTAAAATCTTAATCTCCAATAACGGAAAACCCATTATCGATAATTCAGATAAATCAGGTATTGGATTATCAACTTTAAGATCTTTAGGAATAAAACTAGAATTTAGCAATAAGAGTGATCAGACCTTGCTCATAGTTACAGTTCCATTAGTTTTTGGTGAAGAAAAAGAAAAGTCTCTAGTCTAAGAAGATAATTTTCTTTCCCTAAACGCTAAGAATAAGGGAAAGGTAAAAGCAATAGCGGTAACAAATGAGCCCAGAATAAATAACCATACGTATTTCATTTTGAGTCTTTTGCTTTCATAAAACATAAAGATACTGGCCGCAGATGCAGCAACTAACAAATCTGTGGTGGCCGAAGATACAGCAGGAGTGCTACTCCAATCTGCAAAAAAGTTTCGACCTTGCCTAATTGCTAAAAGATTGAAATACCAGGTTCCAATTAAGCCAGCAACGGAAAGCAAAAGATAGACAATTGAGCGAGAATTCCAGTTCTTGAGCATAAACATATTTTGACACCAAATAGATTAAGTATCACTATGGTTGCTCATTCAACACACCTAAAAAACGGGATTGAGCATGTGAAGTTAATTTGTCCTCATTTGCGAAAAGTCATTGAAATCAGTGATGTGTGTAATTTGAAGCCACAAGAGCAATCTGTCAATTCATATTTTGAATCTCTCGTTCGTTCAGTTATTGCCCAACAAATCTCTTCCTCTGCTGCATCAACAATAAACTTGAGAGTAAAAAAGCTTGCCAATAACAAAATAACTCCCAGAATTTTGGCAAACCGATCTGAAACAGAATTAAGATCTGCAGGTTTATCTGCTTCCAAAGTTAAAACAATTCATGGTTTAGCAAATGCGCATTTGAGTAAAGAAATTGATCTAGCTCAACTCAAAGATGCCTCAAATGACGAAGCAGTAAAGATGCTTAGTTCTCAATGGGGAATTGGTAGATGGACAGCAGAAATGTTTTTGATGTTCACCATGGGAAGACTGGATGTTTGGCCAGTAGGAGACCTAGCTGTAAGAAGAGGCTGGCAAATTTCTCATGGATTAAAAGAAATGCCTAATGAAAAACAAATGGAACCACTGGGTGATCCCTTCTCCCCCTATCGATCAATTGCTGCTTGGTATTGCTGGAGAGTTCTTGAACCACAAGAGCCTTGGTAAATTACTTGGTTAAAATTTTTCTAGACCAATAAGTTATTAGTGGGGTAATAAGAATTGTTGGAGCTAGCCAGACGATAAAAGCAGGAAAGCTTGTTCCTTCAATTCTTGGCACAACTTGTTGGACTAAAACAGCTGTGATCGTGGCAATTGTTCCGCCTAACATTCTTTGTAAATGACTTGCAATTCTGTATTTGGATTTATATGAATTTAATTTTAGTGCATTAGAATCTTCTCGCACAAATATGTATGTTGTGATCCCAAAAACTAGTAAAACTATCCCTAAAGTTTCACCATTAATAAATATAAAAGTCCCATATCCAATCAAGATAACAACTATAAGCCTTCCAACTATCACAGTATTTTTGTCTACTTTGTTCAATTCTTGAAGTTTAAAACGTGCACGTCTATACCCTGTCCAAACTAAATAACCACTAAACAAAGCGATGGAGAATAAGAAAGGATTTGGTCTTAGAACCGATATAACCGATGCACCGATTACCACATAAGCCATTGCTACTGAATAGATTCGACCCAAAAAGATATGTCTAGCAGCACCTTTTTTTGTCGAGATTGCTCCAAATGCGCATATGAGAGCGGTGGCGCCGGCTAGAACATGAGTAATTAACAAGAATCTAACCACTTTTCTAATATACATGGAAGTCAAGTAGATTAGAGACAAATGTTTAACAAATCTCAAATTCAGATTAAAACTCCTGAGCAATTTGCCATCATGCGCAAAGCTGGTCGAGTTGTGGCACTTTGTTTGGAAGAAATCAAATCTCAAATTAAACCTGGAATGACAACACTTGATCTTGATTTAATCGCTCGAGAAATTATGGATAAAGAGGGTGCTCAGCCATCATTTTTGGGATATCACGGATATCCAGCAGTAATTTGTGTTTCGATAAATGAAGAAGTAGTGCACGGAATTCCAACTGAGAACAGAGTAATTAATGATGGTGATCTAGTAAGTGTTGACTGTGGAGCAATAATTGATGGTTGGCACGGTGATGCTGCAATAACTATTGGAGTTGGAAACGTAAAACCAGAACATCAAAAACTTAGTGATATCACTAAAGAAGCATTACAAATTGGCATAAATGCAGCTCAACCTGGCAAACACATAGGCGATATTGGTTTTGCAATTGAAAAATTCGTTAGAACTCATCACGATCTAAAAATAGGAATCTTAGAAGACTATGTAGGTCACGGCATTGGAACTGAAATGCATATGGCTCCAAGTGTGCCAAATTATGGCAAAGCAGGATCTGGTCCTGAATTACAAATTGGTATGGCAATTGCAATTGAACCAATGTTGGTTTTAGGAAGCAATAAAGTTCATGTTCTAGAAGATGACTGGACAGTTGTTTCTAGCGATGGATCTTTTGCCAGTCATTGGGAAAACTCAATAGCAATTACCGAAAATGGACCTGAGATTTTAACAAGATTATGACCGAACAGCAAAAATATAAAGTTGTCAAGAAATTTACGGACTTTGAAATACGAGATTATGAACCTTGCTTAATTGCTGAAGTAAGCGTCGATGGATCAATGAATCAGGCAGGAAGCTATGGGTTTCGCCCACTGTTTAATTACATTTCCCAAAACAATATTTCTATGACTGCCCCAGTAATTCAGATTCCAGTCAAAAGTGACCAATGGAAAATATCTTTCGTGATGCCAAGTGGCTCAGATATATCAAGTTTACCAATTTCAAGAAATTCAGATGTTGAAATTAAACAAATACCACAAGGTTTCTATGCTTGCCTGAAATTTTCTGGAAATTATTCAGAAGCCAAATTAGAGAAAAATCTAAAATTATTAAAAGAAGCTTTAGTTAGAGAATCAATCAAAGAAAT
>JAPLAV010000014.1 GCA_026393095.1 Actinomycetota bacterium
ATGCACAACTACAACATGCCTCCTTATTCAACTGGTGAAACCGGAAGAGTGGGAACTCCAAAGCGTAGAGAAATTGGTCACGGTGCATTAGCAGAACGTGCTCTTGTTCCAGTATTGCCAGGAAGAGCAGAATTTCCTTACGCAATCAGACAAGTTTCAGAAGCGATCTCATCAAATGGATCAACTTCTATGGCTTCAGTTTGTGCTTCCACCATGGCAATGCTTAATGCCGGTGTTCCACTAAAAGCAATGGTCGGTGGAATTGCAATGGGATTAATTTCTGGTGAAGTTGATGGCAAACAAGAATATGTTGCCTTAACAGACATTCTTGGTGCTGAAGATGCATTAGGCGATATGGATTTCAAGGTGGCAGGTACATCTGATTTTATTACCGCTTTGCAACTTGATACCAAACTTGATGGAATTCCAGCAAATGTTTTAGCTGCTGCATTAAAGCAAGCTAAAGATGCTCGAACCACAATCTTGGATGTAATGCAAAAAGCAATTGATGCTCCAGGACAAATGAGTCAATATGCTCCACGCATTATTTCTGTGAAAGTTCCAGTTGACATGATTGGCGCAATCATCGGGCCTAAAGGCAAGATGATTAACGAAATTCAAGAAAAAACTGGCGCACAAATTTCAATTGAAGATGATGGCACTGTATTTATTGGCGCAACCGATGGTGTTGCAGCTGAAAAAGCAAAGGCCATGATTGATGGAATTGCAAATCCTCATGTTCCAACAGTTGGTGAAAAATATGAAGGCAAAGTTGTTAAGACTGCAGCCTTTGGAGCTTTCGTAAATCTTTATCCAGGTAAAGACGGATTGCTTCACATTTCTCAACTTAAGAAAATGGCTGGCGGCAAACGTGTTGAAAAAGTTGAAGATGTAATCAACGTTGGCGACACTGTTCATGTTGAAATTAACGAAATTGATCCCAAGGGAAAACTTTCATTAATTCCAGTTGTTGAAGGCGAAGATTCAGCTAAGACTGAATAATTAGTCGACAATGATGGATCGCTTTCCAACCCAAACATTAGAAGACACTGGTAGAGGCGGAATAGTTCAACAAACTATTCTGCCCTCCGGTTTAAAAATAATCACTGAAACTGTTCCCACTGTTAGAAGTGCTGCAGTTGGTTATTGGGTTGCTACAGGTTCAAGAGATGAAGAAAAACCAGAAGCTGGTGCTGCTCACTTTTTAGAACATTTACTTTTTAAAGGAACTCCTACCAGAACTGCAATGGAGATTTCATCTTCATTAGAAGCAGTTGGTGGAGATATGAATGCTTTCACAACTCAGGAATACACCTGTTTTCATGCCAAAGTTTTAGATCGTGATGTGAAATTAGTTATCGACACTCTTTCTGACATGCTCACTTCCTCAAATGTGACTCAAGAAGATGTTGATCAGGAAAGAAATGTTGTTTTAGAAGAAATTTCAATGCATGAAGATGAGCCAAATGAATTGGTTTATGACAACTGGTCACAAACTCTTTTGGGTGACCAACCAATTGGGCGCCCTATTATTGGAACTAGAAAATCAATTACCGACATGTCTCGCGAACAAGTTTATGGATTTTATAAAAAGTATTACTCTCCTGAAAGAACAATTATTTCAATAGCTGGAAATGTTGATCATGATCAAGCAGTAACAATGATTATTGATTCAATTAAAAACACTGATTGGGATAAATCAGGGGTAAAACCACTAGATCCACGAACTTCAGAAAAATTATCAACAGTTGGTACTGGTTTAAAAGTTGTTAAAAAAGATACCGAACAAGCTCATTTAGTGTGGGGTGTTCCAGGTCTAGATCGCCATGATGAAAAGCGTTATGTAATTGCAGTTTTAAGTGCTGCCCTTGGTGGGGGAATGTCATCAAGATTGTTCCAAGAAATTAGAGAAAAACGTGGGCTTGTTTATACCGTTTATTCATTTGCACATCACTACACCGGTACAGGAATATTTGGAGTTTATGCCGGAACTACCAAAGAAAAAGTTAATGAAGTTGTGGAATTAATTAAAAAAGAATTAGCAGATGTGGCTCTTAATGGAATTACAGAAGATGAATTAAAGCGCGGTAAGGGCGCATTGCGCGGTGGTTTAGTTCTAGGACTAGAAGAAACCAATGCCCGCATGACCAGAATTGCAAAGGGTGAATTGTTGTATGGAGAATATTTGTCTCTTGATGAAACACTTAATAAAATAGATGAAGTCACCTTAGAAGATATTAAGGCTCTGGCCGCACAACTTTTCGCACAAAAAGGTTTACTTTGTGTAGTAGGTAGCTTTAATGACAAGGATCAATTTAAGGACCTTGTAGTCTAGTTTCATGACAATTAAAGTTGCAGTCCTTGGCTCTAAAGGCCGCATGGGTGCTGAAGTTGTTAAAGCTGTATCAAATGCCTCTGACTTAGAACTTGTAGCAAGCATTGATCAAAATGATGATTTTAATATTGTAAAAAACTCTGGCGCACAAGTCGCTGTAGATTTCACAACTCCAGATTCAGTAATGAAAAATCTTAAATCACTAATTGAAGCTGGAATTTCACCAGTTGTTGGAACCACTGGATTTAATGAAGAAAAAATTGCAAAAGTGCAAAAAATGCTTCAAGCAAAAAGTGGAGTATCACTTCGCTTAGTGCCCAATTTTTCAATTGGTGCAATTTTGATGATGAGATTTGCAAAAGCTGCTACCAAGTTTTATGACTCTGCAGAAATTATTGAATATCATCACCCAAATAAAATTGATGCTCCCAGTGGAACAGCCGTAAGAACAGCTCAAATAATTGCTGAAGAAAGAAAAGCAAATAACTTAAGTAAAAATCCTGACGCCACAATTTCAGAAATTCCAGGTGCTAGAGGATCAAAAATTGATGGAATTCCAGTTCACGCAGTAAGAATGCAAGGACTAGTTGCTCATCAAGAAGTTGTTTTTGGATCCCTTGGTGAAACTTTGACTATTCGACATGATTCATTCGATAGAGAATCCTTCATGCCCGGTGTATTGCTAGCAATTAGAAATATTGCTAAGAAACCAGGATTAACAATTGGAATTGACGACTTAATTAATTAAGTCAAAATATCTTAAAATTGCTGCCAGAGCAGCTGCTCCAAAAACCACCACAATAAATGGTGCTCGAATTAGTAACAAAATTACTGCCAATGATAAAGCAACAAGTCGTGCATCAATGACAAGTTCTTGACCTGAAGCAAATGTCTGTACAACTACTAACGCAGATAACATCACAATTGGAACAAGGGCAGTTATTGATTTAATTTTTGGTTGTTCTAGGTATCTGGCAGGAACAATGTTGCCTGAAAATTTAAGAATAAAAGAAATTACTGAAGAAGCAATAACGGCAATCCAGCGAGCTTCCATTATTTGTCACTCGCATTCTTTAAACCCATAGCAATTGCAATTAACACACTTGCAAGAACTGGTATTC
>JAPLAV010000077.1 GCA_026393095.1 Actinomycetota bacterium
GCAATTAATTCCATTGCTCTAGTGATCTTCTTGGTCGCTTGAACCGAGCGAATGCGTCTTCTAAATACGCGTAATTGGGCACCCATGATTAGTCTTTAAGCTCTTTTCTGAACTTTGATTTGGGCTTGTTCAACATCTTCAACAGCTAATGGATCAACATTTGCATCAACCAAGAGTGGTTGACCATTTGCTTTCACAAATTGCTTCTTGAAGTTATTGATACCTTTTTTGATATCTTCAATATTGTCATCACTTAAATCACGAGTGTCTCTAATTGCTGCCAATGTAGAAGCATGTTCGCGATCTAGATAGTTATGGAATTCAACTTCAAAGCGACCAATGTCATCCACTGGAACATCATCAAGATTTCCCGTAGTTCCTGCCCAAAGAGATGCAACTGCTTTTTCCATTGGCAGTGGTGCATATTGACCTTGAATTAGAAGTTGCACTAGACGTGAACCTCGTTCTAGTTGTGATTTTGAAGCAGCATCAAGATCAGAACCAAAAGCAGCAAATGCTTCTAATTCTCTAAATTGTGCTAAATCAAGACGAAGACGTCCCGCAACTTTTTTCATTGCTTTTGGTTGAGCAGATCCACCTACACGTGATACCGAAATACCGACGTTGATGGCAGGTCTAATTCCTGAGTTGAACAAATCTGTTTCTAAGAAGATCTGTCCGTCAGTAATAGAAATAACGTTGGTTGGAATATATGCAGAAACGTCATTAGCTTTAGTTTCAATAATTGGTAAACCAGTTAATGAACCGCCACCTAATTCGTTTGATAATTTGGCACAACGCTCTAATAAACGAGAGTGCAAATAGAACACATCACCTGGATAAGCTTCGCGACCTGGTGGACGACGTAGCAACAGGGAAACTGCTCGATAAGCCTCTGCTTGTTTTGTTAAATCGTCAAACACAATTAAGGCAGGTTTTCCTTCATACATCCAGTGCTGTCCAATTGCAGAACCAGCGTAAGGAGCAATGAATTTAAATCCTGCAGGATCAGATGCAGTTGCAGCAACAATGGTGGTGTATTCAAGTGCACCATATTTTTCTAGTGTTGCTCTAACTGAAGCAATAGTTGAACCCTTTTGACCAATCGCTACATAAATACAGCGAACTTGTTTCTTAGGATCTCCTGATAACCAGTTTTGCTTTTGATTAATGATTGCATCAATTGCAAGTGCAGTTTTACCGGTTCCGCGATCACCAATGATTAATTGGCGTTGTCCACGACCTACTGCTGTCATTGCATCTACTGCTTTGATACCAAATTCAAGTGGTTCTTTAACAGGTTGGCGCTCTACAACTGTTGGTGCTTGTAATTCAAGAGCACGTTGTGCACTTGCTTTGATTGCACCTAAACCATCAATTGGATTTCCTAGCGGATCAACAGTTCTTCCTAAGAAGCCATCTCCTACTGGAACTTCTAATACACGTCCTGTTCGTCTTACTTCTTGTCCTTCTTGGATACCTGAAGGATCTCCTAAAAGAACAGCACCGATTTCGGAAACATCTAAGTTAAGAGCTACACCTAATAGTCCACCTTCAAATTCAAGTAACTCACTTGTCATTGCTGATGGCAAACCTTCAACGCGGGCAATACCGTCACCGGTTTCGGCTACACGTCCTACTTCATCCTTGGAAGTCTTCGGATTGAAATTGGCAACGTTGCGCTCGATTGCACTCCGGATATCTTCAGGTTTGATCTGGAGTTCGGTCATCTTTGATACTGCCTTTCTACTTTTTCTTTAATCTGCTCTTGCAAACTTTGCAACAACAGGAAGTTTTTGGTTTTAACCAGCGAGCTGGCGTCTTACTTGTGCTAAACGGTTTGCCACTGTGCCATCGATTACTTCATCGCCAACACGAACTGCAACTCCGCCAATTACTTTTTTGTCAATCACAACTTGTACTTGCACTTCCTGCTTATAAATTACAGTCAATGCAGTTGTGAGTCTTTGTTCTTGGTCTGTTGTTAATGCAATTGCACTTGTTACTTCAGCTAAGACTCGACCTCGTCTTGCTGCAGCTAGTTTTTGCAAATCACCCAAAGTAGAAGTTATTGATCTTCCATGGCGATGACTTATGGCGTGATTAACCAACAAGATAGAGGTGGCACTAAAAGTTTTGCCCACTAAATCATTAATCACATTACTTCTGGCAGAAATTGTCATATTTGGATCGGCAAGTAATAGTTCAAGTTCCCCACTTGCAGCTATTGCTCGCTCAAATGCAAATACTTCATCTTCAACTCGATCTAATTCATTTTTAACTTCACTGGCTGCAAATAATGCTCTTGCCCCACTTGCTTCCAAGCCTTGAACTAAATCTTGAGTTTGACTCCAACGCATTTTCACAGCTTCAGCAATTAATGAAACTGCATCATTAGTGCCAATCTTGGCCAAAACATCTTTAGCAACCCCAGCTCTTGCTTCAGGTGAGATTCCTGAATCAGTCAGTGTGGTTAAAAGAGTTTTACTACCAGTTATGGCATCGGCCAACAAAAGAATGCTTTCGCCATTTTCAAATGAATGCAAATTCTTATTGGAATCTACAAGTTTGATTAATGACTGATAAGCGTTCTTGCTGGCACCTAACATTTAGCGTTTACCTCCAGCAGATTCAAGATCTTTAATAAATTGATCAATTACTGCCTTGGCTCGTGCGTCATCTTGCAATGAGGCACCAACGATTTTGCTTGCTAAATCAATAGCTAATTTTGAAACATCAAGGCGTAATTCATTAACCGCTTTTGATTTTTCTGCTTCGATTTGAGCGTTTGCTTGTTGAGTAACAGTTTGTGCAACAACTTGAGCTTCAGTTCTGGCTTCACTAATTAGATTGGTGCGCTCAGATTCAGCAGCAGTACGTATTTTTGCTGCTTCACTCCTTGCATCAGATAACTGTTGGCGATATTGAGCCAAAGTAATTGATGCTTCTTGTTGCAACTTCTCAGCTTTAGCAATGCCACCTTCAATTGATTCAGTACGAGCTTCCAAAGTCTTTCTAATGTTTGGCAAAGCAAACTTAGAAAGAGCAAAGAAGATCACCAAGAAAGCAACAGAACCAATGATTAACTCATAGGTTGGTGGTAACAAAACATTGCTACCGCTTTCTGCACCCTCTGCTGCGAGGATCCAGTTCATATTCACACTCCAGTTTTTGGTTTGTTAGTTATGCGCCGAAAACGAATGGTGCAACGAAGCCAATCAAGGCTAAAGCTTCTGCAAGTGCGAAACCCAAAATCATGTTTTGGCGAATAACACCGTAAGCCTCAGGTTGACGAGCAATTGCTTGCACACCGTTACCGAAGATGATGCCGATTCCGACACCTGGACCAATTGCGGCAAGACCGTAACCGATCGAACCAAGTGAACCAGTGATTTCCGCGAGGATCATCATGTTTCCCTTTTCCTTTTCTTTCTTTATCCCACAACTATTTGTTGCAGGAATTCTTTTTTCTTTAGTGCTCCGCGTGCAACGAGCTGGAGATAAATACAGCTGTGAGCAACGTGAAGATAAAGGCTTGTAGTGCTTGGATAAACATTTCAAATCCTGTTAAGACGATAGTCACAATGAAGGAAACCACAGATCCTAAGTAGCCAATTACTGAGACAAAACCAACAAAATTTGTCAGATTTAACAAATACCAGGCAGAAACCGTAAACACAGTAATAAGTAAGTGTCCGGCAAACATGTTGGCAAACAAACGAATTGCCAAAGTTACAGGTCTAATAATCAAAGTTGAGAGCAATTCAATAGGAGTAAGCAGCGGATAAATTCCAATTGGCATTCCTGGTGGAAAAGCAATATTTTTGAAATAACCAACAACTCCTTGGTTTTTCATTCCTAAGAACATGTAAACAACCCAAACAATAAGAGCTAAAACTACGGGAAAGGCAAAACGAGACGAGACTGGAAATTGTGCTCCCGGAATTATTGCCATTACGTTCATGGACCACACAAAGAAAAATAGAGAAGTTAATAACGGAACAAAACGATCACCGTCTTTGCCCATAATTTCTCGAGCAATATTATCTCTGACAAATAAGTAACCCACTTCCACAACGTTTTGCAAACCAGTTGGAACAAGCTTTGGTTTAGCAAAAGCTGCTATAAAAACAACAGAAACAATTACGGTACAAAGCATGGCCAAAATAACTGGTTTAGTTACTTCAATGGATGTGAAGCCAAAAAGATTAAAAGAAGCTAGAGGTTGCCATTCAAATATTCCTGCTCCTGGAGCTGGAAATGGACATTCATTGTCACCAAATTTACAAGTTACTTCACTTAATGTAATAAAGTTAGCCACGACCAACACCTTTGTTTGGCTTCACTTTATTTACTTACCTTTCGTATTACTTATTACTTAATTGTTTGAAAGTCATATACAGCGCTAAAGAAATTCCTAAAATTACTCCAGCAGCGACAAACATTTCAACTTTATTAAACCAACTTCCGATTAACCAACCAAGTCCTCCGTAAATTAAAATTCCGGAGACTAGACGTCCAAAGATTGCCCATGGATCATCTGATGTTGATTTTCGGGTTCGAAAGTTTTGCTGTTCGTTCACCAATAAAAGGCTAGTCGTCTTTTGACAACTTCAAAGCCTGGGGGGATACAGGTTCGATGACCACATTTTTGTGTTTTGCCATCACCCAAACCGAACCAGCGGTCCAGGAAAGTGTGGAGGCAAGAATTGCGATACCAAAGCTTCTTCCATCAAGCCAAGCGGCGTCTCTGAGTAACTTTATTAACACAAGTAACACAATTAATTGAGTTAAGTAAACGATCATGGCCACACCTAAACCAATTTCAGGCTTAGTTAACAGCACTCGACCAATTATGTATTGACCGAACACGAAAAACACCAATGTTAAAACCATTCCACCTAATGCGGAATAACCTGCTTGTGCATCTGTGAAATATGCAGAACCTAGGGAAAAAAGAATGCCTACCACTGTGGTGGGAATCAAACCCGAAACAATGATTTTATTTTCAATAGTAATTTAAGCCACCACTACTTTCTTAGGATCTCTTCTTCTTCCAAAATAAACCAAAGAGGCTAGCCCTGCAATAAGGGCTGACAAGGAATAAAGGAAAGGAATAAATGCAGTGCTAACGGTGGCAAAAGCTAACAAAGCAGTTCCGGCATGCATCAACATCACTGCTCTTCTATGAGAGTGACCTCTTTCTAATAAACGGTGATGTAAATGTTCTTTATCGGGAGTAAAAATATTTGCTCCCCTTCTAGTTCTTCTTAATACCGCTAAAGCTAAATCAAATGCTGGAACCGCAATTACAGCTAGAGGTAAAAGAATAAGTAAAAAGCTAGGTAACACTGAAGTTAATTCCAGAGCACCAGGATCTGTTTGACCAGTTAATGTGATGGCGCAAGCTGCCAACATTAAACCGATCAGCATGGAACCGGTATCTCCCATAAATACTCGGGCCGGAAACATGTTGTGTGGTAAAAATCCTAAAGTCATTCCCACTAACAATGCTGAAATTAAAGTGGGCAAAGTTGCTCTAGAAAAACCAAATTCAACACTTAGTAAATAACTATAAGCAAAGAATGCTGCAGCACCAAGTCCAACTACACCAGCTGCAAGACCATCTAACCCATCCACAAAATTAACCGCATTAACTGTAATTAAAACAATTAAAACAGTTAACAAAACTCCTGTTAATGGATCAAGACTTAGAGTTCCTTGCACAAATGGAAGAGGTAACCAAATTAGAGAAATTCCTTGAGATGCCATAACTGCTGCAGCTAGTGTTTGGCCAGCTAATTTAACTGGTCCATCAATCGACCATTTGTCATCAATTACACCTAACAAAACCAAAATTCCAGCACCAGCAAGCAATGCTCTTATTTGACTACCATCTTTAAAAACATTACTGATTAATGGCAACTGTGAAGCCAAAGAAAGTCCTGCTAATAAACCTGCCACCATTGCCAATCCACCTAAACGTGGAATGGGGCGATCATGCACATCTCGATCACGCACTTTGGCCATAAAACCAAAACGAAGTGCTGCATAGCGTGCAATTGGAGTTGTTAAATAAGTAATGAAAGCTGTTGCCAAGAGTACTAACAAATACTCGCGCAAGGTTTTACTACTTTCTTAAGATTTAATACTTCTGTGGGTAGGCAGGAAATGCTTTACAAAGTTTATTCACTTCGTCAGCAATCTTGTCATGACCTGATTCACTCTTCACAGCCTGAGCGATAAATGATGCAATTTGCTTCATTTCCGGAACACCCATTCCCTGAGTAGTAACAGAAGGTGAACCAACTCTGATCCCACTTGCAGTCATTGGTGGAAGTGGATCATTTGGAATTGGATTCTTATTCAAAGTGATTTGGGAAGCATCGCATCGCTTCTCAGCATCTTTTCCAGTAACTCCAACTGGAGTTAAATCAAGTAACACAAGATGAGTATCTGTGCCACCACTTACAGGTCGCATTCCTTCTGCTTTTAATCCTTCAGATAACGCTTGCGCATTAGTAATAACATTTTTCGCGTACTGTTGATATTCAGGTGTGGCACATTCTTTAAGTGCAACAGCTTTGGCAGCAACACCGTGCATTAATGGGCCACCTTGCATCATTGGAAATACTGCTTTATCAATTGCTTGAGCATGTTGTGCTTTACACAAAATCATTCCGCCACGTGGTCCACGCAAAACTTTGTGAGTTGTAAATGAAACAACGTCTGCATGAGGAACAGGACTTGGAATTGCTTTACCAGCAACTAAGCCAATGAAATGTGCAGCATCTACCCAAAGAATTGCACCGACTTCATCAGCAATTTCACGCATTAATTTGAAATCAACTAAACGAGGATAAGCAGTTGCTCCTGCCACAATCATTTTTGGTTTGTGTTGTTTTGCTAAATCACGCACATTGTCATAATCAATTAATTCAGTTTTGGGATCAACTGAATAACCAATTGGGTTAAACCATTTACCAGAAAAACTTACGGGAGATCCGTGAGTTAAATGTCCACCTTGAGCAAGACTCATTGCCAAAACTGTGTCACCAGGTTTGGTGAATGCTCCATAAACCGCAATGTTGGCACTTGCCCCAGAATGTGGTTGTAAGTTTGCATGATCTGCATCAAAAAGTTTTTTTGCTCTTTCAATACCAATTACTTCTGCTTCATCAACTACTGAACATCCACCGTAATAACGTTTGCCGGGATAGCCTTCGGCATATTTATTACTAAATGTGCTTCCTAAAGCTGCTAATACTGCTGGAGAAGTGAAGTTTTCACTGGCAATTAATTGCAAGCCACCACGAGCTCGTTCTAATTCTTTAAGTAACAAAGATGCAATTTCTGGATCCTGATTTTGTAAGGAATCCCAATCTGGACCCCAAAAGGTACTATTGCCCATTATAAAATTGCCTCTCTATTTCTCTTATAACAAATACTATGGCAGAACTTGAATATTTGGCACGATGAGACGAATCTCCTCAAGCGGGATCGCACCTTGACGCAGCAGTTTTATTTCACCAGATGAAACATCCACAATGGTTGATGCAACATTTCCGGGGGTTTGTCCCCCGTCTAAATAAATAGTTACTTCCTCACCTAATTGAGCAATTGCTTCATCCACGTTTGTTGCTGCTGGTTGACCAGTTTTATTAGCACTACTTACTGCCATTGGACCAACAGCATTTAGTAATTCAATGGCAATTGGATTAAGTGGCATTCGTAAAGCAACTGTTTGATTTGTTTCTCCCAAATCCCAACGAAGTGTTGGTTGAGCTTTAACAACAATTGTTAACGCTCCTGGCCAAAATGCTTCTACTAAAGATTTTGTGACGCCATCAACTCTTTGTGCTAAACCGTCTAAAGCTTTGGCATGACCAACTAAAACAGGAATTGGCATGTTGCGATCTCTACCTTTAGCCGCCAATAATTTTTGTGGTCCTGTTTGAGAAAAAGCATCTGTACCAAGTCCATAAACCGTGTCGGTTGGTAACACAACTAAATCTCCGCGCTTGGCTGCTGCAATCGCAGCAGTAATTCCATCTTTTCTTTCCATCTCGTTATTCATGGAAAATTTACGAATCATATTTTTATTCCAACGGTGTAGCGAGGTAAACCGTTTAAATCCCTTCGGTCTTCAATTTTGGTGAAAGCTTTGGATTCCAGTAATAAATAAGGAACTCCTGTTTCTTCTACATTTGAACCTTGCACATCAGCATGTTCAATGGCAATAAACCCACCTGGTTTTAAAAGATCTTGGGCAATTTTTATAACCACTTTGACTAAATCTAAGCCGTCTCTACCGCCAAAAAGTGCCATCTCTGGTTCATGATCTTTTACTTCTGGTTCCCGAGGAATCATTTTGTTAGGAATATAGGGAGGATTTGAAACAAGGGCATCGACTTGTAATTTTAGGTTTTCTAAATCAATTATCGGTTCTTCAATATCTGCATTGATAGCAATAAATTTAGAATTTACTTTGCTTAACAATTCTTCATTGTTAGCTAAATTTTTAGTTAAATACTGAAATGCTTCAGGTGATTTTTCCACTGCATAAACGTCTGAATTTCCTACTTCACTAGCTAAAGCAAGAGCAATTGCACCAGATCCAGAACATAGATCAACCACAATTTTTCTATCTTGATTTTTATCTTTTAAATATCTCACAGTAGATTCAACAAGTAATTCGGTTTCTGGACGAGGAATAAAGACTCCTGGACCAACATTGAGAACTAGTCTTCTGAAACCCTGTTCACCTAAAATGTGTTGTAAGGGAATTCTTCTAACTCTTTTTTCAACAAGTTTTTCAATCTCTCGATATTGATCATCTTCTATATCTTTAACTAAACCAATTCGGTTTCTTTCAATTCCTAAGGAAAAAGCAACTAATGATTCGGCATCAAATCTTGGGCTAGGCACCCCTACATTTTTAAGTCTTAACTCAATATTAACAAGAACACTTCTTGTTAACTTACTCAACGGGTTTCTCCAACCTCAGCCAACTTTTGTGTGATTTCCATATCCACACAAGATTGCAAAACAGGATCTAAATCACCGTTAAGGATTTGGTCCAAGTTATGCGATTTAAAGCCAGTGCGATGATCTGTTAAACGATTTTCGGGAAAGTTATAAGTTCTAATTCTTTCAGATCTATCCACAGTTCTTACCTGAAGTTTTCTAGAAGCTGATTCTTCTTGTGCTCTGGTTTCTTCAGCAGCAGAAAGTAATCGTGCTCTTAATATTCTTAACGCTGATTCCTTATTTTGTAATTGGCTTTTTTCATTCTGGCAAGAAACTACAATTCCAGTAGGAATGTGAGTAATACGAACAGCAGAATCTGTGGTGTTAACAGATTGCCCTCCAGGCCCAGATGATCTATAAACATCTACTCGAATATCTTCGTTTTTAATTTCCACATCGATTTCTTCTGCTTCCGGAAACACTAAAACTCCAGCAGCTGAAGTGTGTACTCGCCCTTGGGATTCTGTAACTGGAACTCTTTGCACACGATGAACTCCACCTTCGTGTTTCATCCACGCATAAGGAGCATTTCCTAATTCAGGATTTGATTTAGCTTTAATTGCAATAGAAGCATTCTTATATCCACCCATATCAGAATCAACTGCATCAATCAACGTTGCTTTCCAACCACGCTTTTCAGCAAATCTTAAATACATGCGAACTAAGTCTCCAGCAAATAAGGCCGACTCTTCGCCGCCTTCTCCGGATTTAACTTCCACAATCACATCTTTGCCATCAAGTGGATCTCGTGGAATTAACATCAGTTGTAATTTGTCAGCTAAAATTTGAACCTCTTCTGCTACTTTTTCTGCTTCTACTTTGAAACTGGAATCATCCATTGATAACTCAACAGCAGCAGCGTGATCTTCTACAAGTTTTTGATATTCACGCCAAGTAGCAACGATTGGTTTTAATTCAGCAAATCGTCGACCGACCTGACGAGCTTTGTTTTGATCAGAGTGAAGTTTAGGATCAGACATTTTGTGTTCTAACTCAACTAATTCAGCAGCTAAATCAACTACACCTTCAAACATCTTTCCTCACCCCTTTTCTTAAACTCTTGTTTAGGTAAAACAAAACGGACGCCGGTTTTTTAAAACACAAACAAATGTGTCTTAAAACCGACGTCCGTAATTTTAGCTATTTGTTGGCGCTCTTGCCGTAACGCTTTTCGAACTTTGATACGCGACCTGCGGTATCCAAA
>JAPLAV010000033.1 GCA_026393095.1 Actinomycetota bacterium
GCAGATGTTGCAGCTTCAATCATTGTTGTTGAAACTCCCTTAATTCCTTCACCTACGATTTTTACAACCACAGGAATGGAGTAAACAATTCCAGTAACAATTGCGGTAAATCTTGAAGGACCAAATAACCCAAGAATTGGAACTAAGTAAACAAACGCAGGTAAAGTTTGCCCGGCATCAAGAAATGGTCTAAGAACTTTGTCAGCTTTTTCACTTCGACCAATCCATACTCCCAGGACCACACCCAAAATCATGGTTAACATTGTGGCAACAAGTGTTTGAGTAAGTGTGACCATGGTTTCATACCACAAACCACACACAACAATTAGCAACATTAATCCAATAGCTAATAATGTAACTTTTCTTCCACCGAGTAAATAAGCAATTAGTGCAATCATCGTCACTGTGATAAACCATGGAGAATCAGCTAATAAAGTTTGGATTGAATTTAGAATATAATTGGAAATGAAATCTTTAAAACTAACCGTTATAAATCTTAAATTGTCTGTAGTCCAATCGGTTGCCGTATTTGTGTAACTTGCCACAATTTCGGATACATCTAATTGTTTGGGCCAAATAGCGGCCCACAAAACATTTCGGGAAAGCCAAATACAAACAATGGCAAAAATTCCCATTCCAGCAATAGAAAGTCTTCTTTGCTGAATTTCCTTTTTTGATGGGGGAACAAATGTTTGCTTAGTTTTAGCAGCTGCACTTGTGCTTCGATCAAGCATGATTGCAATAAAGACAACGGCAAGGCCGGCAACAAATCCATCTCCAACATTTCTAATGGTGAGTGCATTAATTATTGGACCACCAAGGCCTGGAGATGCGATTAATGCAGCAATCACAACAAAAGAAAGTGCAGCCATAACTGTTTGGTTAATACCAAGCACAATCATTTGCTTGCTCATAGGTAATTGAACTTTTGTTAAGGTTTGTTTTCCAGTTGCACCCATAGAAATTGATGCCTCAATAGGGGAATTATTCAAACTTCTTATTGCATGAGAAGTAATTCTTATTGATAAGGGAATGCTATAAACCATGGTTGCAATAGTTGCTGAAGCTGTTCCAATTAGAAAAAATAAGGCAAGGGGAGCAAGATAAACAAGTGTTGGAAGTATCTGAGCTAAATCTAAAAATGGCGTTAAGACTTTTAAGACTCGATCAGATAATCCAGCCCAAATTCCTAACGGAATTCCAATTGCCAGAGACAGAATTACTGCAGCTAATGTCATAGCCAGTGTGTCCATGCTGTCGGTCCACATTCCTAACAAACCACAACCTAATAAAAGTGAAACCGCTAAAATTGTGGTTCGAAAATTACTACTTAGATAAACAAAAAATGCCACAACGCCAATTACACCCAGCCAGCCTAAAACTGGGATTATTGAATTAGGAGCAGGAATGGCAATTAACATTCTTATCAATTCAACAAATCCACTTATAACAGTTCGAAATGGATTGAAGAAATAAATAAATGCTGTGCTTTGAGTTCTATTACCTCTAATGGATGCAGCAGCATCATTAGCAGTTTGTGTTACAAGCGTATTTTGATAAGTAGCAAGTTCAAGAGTTGCTATACCTTTAAAAATTATTGCTAAAACTGCCCAAACACCAAGAATTATAAGAATTAAGTAGCGAGTTTTAATCTCTTTTATGGCAGAAATCAACGAGCATCACCAGAAATTAATTTCAAAATATCTTCACTTGAAACTATTCCTAATGCTTTTCCGTTTTCACTCACTCTTACTGGTTTCATGTGTTGAGAAATTATTTGTGATGCATCTCTAATAATGGTTGACGAATCAAGTTCAGGTCCATCGGTTGCTTCACCTGGTCTGGCAGGTCTTGCCAGGTAGCGAAGAGTTAGTACATGAGATTTTGAAATATCGCGCATGAAATCGGCAACGTAACTATCGGCTGGTTTGCCGATTAAATCTTCAGCAGTTCCCATCTGGACCACCGCCCCATCTCTCATGATGGCAATTCGATCACCAAGTTTCATCGCTTCAGATAAATCATGAGTAATAAAAATCATGGTTTTACCTACTTCTTTATGCAATCTAATTACTTCGGTTTGCATATCTCTTCTAATCAATGGATCAAGGGCAGAAAATGGTTCATCTAAAAACATAACTTGAGGATCTACTGCTAAAGCTCTTGCTAAACCAACTCTTTGTTGCATTCCACCTGATAATTGTTCAGGATAGGCTTCTGAATAACCTTCTAAACCAACAAGTTCAATAACTTCTTGAGCTCTTTTATGTCGTTCAATTTTTTTGACTCCATTTATTTCTAATGAATATGCAATATTGTCGATTACTTTGCGATGGGGTAGTAGTCCAAAGTGTTGAAACACCATAGAAAAAGCTGTTCTTCTTAATTCTCTTAAACGTGCAGGATTCGCCTTTAAAACATCTTCACCATTAAACAAAACAGATCCAGCAGTTGGCTCAATTAAACGAGTTAAACAACGAACCAAAGTTGA
>JAPLAV010000075.1 GCA_026393095.1 Actinomycetota bacterium
CATATCCATAGAGTGCAACAAATTATTGATGCTGCAAAGCAAAACAAAAGAAAAGTAGCTTTTGTGGGAAGATCAATGGTTAGAAATATGGGAGTAGCAAGAGATTTAGGTTATTTAACAATTCCGCCTAATGCCACAATTAATATTGACGACATTGAAAACTACGCAGATAACGAAGTTGTTTTAATCACAACTGGTTCACAAGGCGAACCAATGGCTGCACTTTCTCGAATGGCAGGTTTGGATCACAAAATTAGAATTGGTGATGGCGACACAGTTATTTTGGCATCATCCTTGATTCCAGGAAATGAAAACTCTGTAAATAGAGTAATTAATGGTTTAACCAAACAAGGTGCCAATGTGGTGCATTCTGGAAACGCAAAAGTTCACGTTTCAGGACATGCTGCAAGTGGAGAATTACTTTATTTTTATAACTTGTTAAAACCAAGAAATGTTATGCCTGTACACGGGGAACCTAGACATTTAAGAGCCAATGCAGCATTAGCCATCAAAACAGGTGTCAAGAAAGAAAACGTTGTGATAACTGCAGATGGCATGGTGGTTGATCTTCATAATCGCAAAGCAAAAATCGTAGGAGCTGTTCCTTGTGGTTACGTCTTTGTTGATGGATCAAGTGTCGGGGGAGTTGCTGAGGATTCCTTAAAGGATCGAAGAATTTTGGGTGAAGAAGGTTTTATCTCTGTTGTAGTAGTAGTGGACTCTGTCGAAAACAAAGTTGTGGCAGGTCCAGAAATTCATGCCCGTGGATTTGCAGAAAACGATGCAGTATTTGATGAAGTGATCCCAATTATCAAAGCCAGTTTAGAAGATGCAATGAAAAATAACATTTATGATATTAATCAATTACAAAAAGTTGTAAGAAGAACAACAGGTAAATGGGTAAGTGATCAACATCGAAGAAGACCAATGATTGTCCCAGTCGTGGTTGAAGCATAAGGAGAAATAAATGAGTGAAAAAGTTAAAATCACTGTTAAACCAAATGGATCAATTCGAGTTGAAGGCGACTTTGAATTGAATTACACCAAACAAGGTGAAAGTGAAGTAACCACCGAAGTAGTGGAAGCTTCTGCAAAATCACTTTGTCGCTGTGGCCATTCCAAGGAAAAGCCATTTTGCGATGGCGCCCATAGAGATGCTGGTTTTCAGGGTTAAACCTATTTATTTGTGTCAGAAGTGACGACACGCGCTAAAAGTCGCTTCTGATACTCAAGTAACAGGTGTTGCACGAGGGTAATCTCTATTTATGGCTACTAGCACGCCGGCACGCTCGCGTGCCCGCAATCACAACTCCTCACGAAAATCTCGTGGTGGAACTTTAGTGTTATTTTTTGGCCGACTTCTTTCCCTCATTGGAATGGCTTGGGGAGTTATTGCCAAAGTTTTTGGTGCCATTGCACGAGCAGTTGGACATGGCGCAAAAGAAATTGATCAAAAACAAAGACGAGATGGTTTAGGACTACTTCTTTTAGCTTTATCAATAATTGTGGCCGCTCAAAGTTGGTTTGATACTCAAACTGTTATCACTACTTATTCCAAATTAGTTATCAGTGGCGCAGTTGGTGCTTTGACTATATTTCTTCCTGTTGTTTTTGTTTATTCTGCTTGGCAAACATTTAGAAATCCTGCCAAAAAAGGTGATGGTCCAAGAATTGCCATAGGTGTAAGTGCGATGTTAATGAGCGTTGCTGGTTTATGGCATTTATTCAAAGGCACACCAACTCCAGGTGATGGAGTAGAAGAAATGCAATCGGGTGCTGGTTGGTTAGGTTGGTTAATTGCAACTCCACTAGCTGGATTAACTAATGGTTTTATTGCAATGTTGTTGCTTATTTTGTTTGGATTTTTTGGAACATTAATTACGACTAAAACTCCTGTTACTGCTGTGGGAGAAAAGATTAAGAACTTGGTTGGCTTTATTTCCCTTGGCGGCAGAAGAAGAAATAGTGAAGAAGAAGTTGATGACCTAGATCAAGAACTAGACATGTTCACTTCATCAGATTATGAAGAAGATGAATTAGAAGACGGTCTAATTGATGAAAGTTATGA
>JAPLAV010000071.1 GCA_026393095.1 Actinomycetota bacterium
ACCACAACAGTGTCATAAAGGGAATAACCCAAAATTGTTAATATTCCAATCACAGTTGCTGGTGTTACTTCAAAACCAGTTATGGCATAAACCCCAATTGTGATCAATAAATCATGAAGTAGGGCAACTATTGCTGCTGCTGCCATTCTCAATTCAAAGTAAACAGTTAGAAAGAGAATTACTAACAAAAGAAAAACGCCTAAACCAATTAAGGCTTGACGAGTAATGTCTGCTCCCCATGAAGGACCAACAGATTGAGTAGTTATTAAGGCTGGATCAACTTTAAAATCAACCGCAATTTTGCTGGTGAAGCTTTCAATCTCTGCTTGTTCTAATGGTGGAGTTTGAATTTCTAAACGCTCATTGCCAACTGCAATAATTACTGAAGTTGGAACTCCTGCTGCTTTAACAATATTTCGTGCATCTTCCACACTAACTGTGCTTGGTACGTTAAATTTAGCTCCACCTTTAAATTCGATACCTAGATTTAGTCCGCGACCAAACAGTCCAAATGCGGCAATTGCAATAATTATTAATGAAACCACATACCAAAGTTTTCTTTTACCAACAAAATCTACAGAAGTTTCACCTGTGTAGAGACGGTTTCCTACTTCGTTAAACTTCATTTGTTCTCACTTTCAGTCAAAATTGTGCTTCCGGCAGTTAAGCGTTTTCGAGATACTCCAGTCAAAATGCCACCTTTTTCTGCCCATTTTGATTTACCAAAATAAGTAACAAGTGGGTGTGTAAACCAGAAAGCCACAAGTACGTCGATCACGGTAGTCAGACCTAAAGTAAATGCAAAACCGCGCACACTTCCCACACTTAGGGCATAAAGCACAATTGCTGCTAATAGAGAAACAAAATCTGCAGCCAACAAAGTTCTTCTAGCTCTTGTCCAACCTAATTCTGTTGCCACTCGAAGTGTTTTACCGTCTCGAATTTCATCTCGAATTCGTTCAAAATAAACAACGAAGGAATCTGCAGTAATACCAATTGCCACGATTGCTCCAGCAATACCTGCCAAAGTCAACGTAAAGCCAATAGTTCTTCCCAAACCAATGATGAACAGCCAAGTGAAAAATGCTGCTAAGACAAGACTGAATACCGCGACAAAACCAAGTGCTCGGTAATAAAGAAGTAAGTAGATAACAACTAGACCTAAACCAATAGCTCCTGCTAACAATCCGGCAGACAACTGATCTTGGCCAAGTGTTGGACTTATAGAGGTTGATTCAGCAATATTTAATGTCACAGGAAGTGCGCCATAGCGAAGCACTTGTGCAAGTTGTTTGGCTTCATCGGCTTTAAAAGATCCTTCAATTTGAGCTTTTCCACCCAAAATTGGTTCTGAGAAGAAGGGAGCAGAAGTTACTAATCCATCAAGCACAATTCCAAAACGATTTTGTGGTGAAGGCAATTTACTTAAACTAATTGATGCTTCAGAAAGTTTTGTTGCTCCTGCTGATTCAAAATCTAATGTGACCATCCAACCGCCAGCACCTTGTTGGGGCAAAGTGGCTTGAGAATCAGATACTTGATCTCCAGTTATAAAAGCAGGAGCAAGAACAAACTTTTCAAATCCATCTTTAGAACAGGTGAGCATATATTTTGTTGGATCATCTGCTCTTCCACCTTGTAATAGTCCAGGAGCCAAACAGTTAAGAGATAAATACTGCTCATAGAGTTCTTCAGAAGTTGCGGCTTGTATTGGCAATTCAGTTGGTTGAGGTGCTGGAGTTACTGAAGGACTTGGACTTGGATTTGCTATTTCAATTCCAGTTCCAGCTGCTAATACTGCTCTAAAATCTAGTCTTGCAGTTTGTTTCAAAAGGTTTGTGATTCCTTCAGGATTAACTCCTGGGACTGTTACGACAATGGCCGCATTGGCGCCACTTCCTTGCACTGTTACTTCAGCTTCTGCAACACCAAATCCGTTAACTCTTTGACGAATAATTTCAACTGTTTGATTAATTTGATCTTGAGTTAAAACACCTTCTGCTCCTGGTGCTAATTCGGGAGTCAAAATAACTTGGGTTCCACCACGTAAATCAAGACCAAGTCTTGCTTCATGGGAAGCTCCTGGCCAATAAGTCCACAAAATTGTTGAAGATAAAACCAGTAACAATAAAATTAGTGATCTGCCGGGACGGGCACGATTAGCAGCAGACACTTTTTGGTAACTCCTAGGAAAGTTTTAGAAAATTTCTGGTTAGAAAACTGTTCTTATTTAGTATTCCGTATGGTCAGATTATCTGGCCCGAGAGGTCTTATTTATTCGGAGATGTCCAAGACTTGTTGAGCAGGAACACTTTTTCCCAACAATTGATAGGCAGAAGGTGTGGCAATTCGACCTCGAGCAGATCTTGCTAAATAACCAATTCGCACCAAAAATGGTTCACACATATCTTCAACAGTTTCTGGTTCTTCTCCAACTGCCACAGCTAATGTGGAAAGGCCAACTGGTCCTCCCCCAAATTTATTAATTAATGCATCAAGAATTGCTCTATCTATTCGATCAAGACCTCGATCGTCAATTTCAAAAAGTGCTAATGCTTTTTTAGCAACATCAATGTCTACTTTTCCAGAAGTATGAACTTGTGCATAATCTCTAACTCTTCTTAATAATCTGTTTGCAATTCTTGGTGTTCCGCGAGATCTTTTACTGATTTCCACTGCTGCGTCTTGTGTTATTTCAACTTTCAATAAACCAGCTGATCTGTGCACTATTTGTTCTAATTCATCTGCTTCATAAAAATCAAGATGAGCAGTAAATCCAAAACGATCACGCAATGGACTTGGTAATAATCCTGCTCTAGTTGTTGCTCCAATTAAAGTAAATGATGGCAAATCTAAACCAATTGCGTTTGCGGCAACTCCCTTACCAACCACAACATCAACTCGGTAATCTTCCATTGCTAAATAAAGCATTTCTTCGGCTGGTCTTGCTAAGCGATGTATTTCATCGATAAATAAAATTTCACCTGGCGTTAAGGAACTTAAAACTGCTGCTAAATCTCCCGCATGCTGAATGGCAGGACCAGAGGTAACTCTGATTGGTGCACCTAATTCTGAAGCAACAATGGTTGCCAATGTGGTTTTACCTAATCCCGGAGGTCCTGAAAGTAGAACGTGATCTGCAGAATTTCCTCTTTGTAAAGCTGCTCTTAAAATTAAATCTAATTGCTCTCTGACTCGATGTTGGCCCACAAATTCAGCCAAAGTTTTTGGTCTAAGAGCGCCTTCAACTTGACGATCTTCTTCACTTACTTCTAATCGAATTATTTCTAAACCAACATCTGAGGTTGTTTCATCATCTATGTTCATCGATTTTTACTCAATATTTTTAAAGCTGAACGAAGAGAATCAGAAAGATCGGCTTCATTTTCAGGAGTCTCAACTTGTTCAGCAGCAGTTGCGGCATCTTTTCTATTCCAACCAAGACCAACAAGAGCGGTGATGAGAGATTCCCTCCAAGATGAATTAGTTAAATTCTTAGGTGAACCGATTTTGTCACCTAATTCTAAAATTAATCTTTGGGCACCTTTTTTACCAATTCCTGGAACTGAAGTTAGTGATCCAACATCAGAATTAGCTATCGCATTACTTAGTTTTTGTTCACCCATAACTGAAATCAAATTGAGAGCCATGCGTGGACCAACCCCAGAAACAGTTTGTAATAGTAGAAACATTTCTTTTTCACTAGTGTCAGCAAAACCATAAAGTGTCATGTGATCTTCTCTGACAACCATGACTGTTGGAACTTGTACTTGATCCCCAACTTTTTTACCTTTTAATGCATTTGCAGAAGTTAATAAGTTCATGCCTACTCCACCAACATCAACAACAGCTCCTAAAGCTGAAATTTCAGTTAGCGTTCCTTTAACAAAGGCGATCACGAAACTGCTCTCTTCCTAATTTTTTCGTCTGCTCCACCACGCCACAAATGGCATATTGCTAATGCAACAGCATCAGAGGCATCTGCTGGTTCAGGCGGAGAGGAGAGTCCGCAAATTTTTGCAATCATTCGACCAATTTGGCGCTTATCTGCTTTTCCAGAACCTGTAACTGAAGCTTTAACTTGAGTTGGTGTGTAAGTAAATACTTGGCAGCCACTTCTTGCACCATTGACCATTGCTAATCCTGCAGCTTGGGCTGTTCCCATTACTGATTTTAAATTATGTTGACTAAATACTTGTTCTACTGCAACAACATCTGGTTTGTATTCTTTGATGATTTCCTTTAATGCGTTATCAAGTTGTAAAAGACGATCAGCGAGAGCATCAGTAGCAGGAGTTCTAAAGACCATTACAGATTTTAAGATGACTTTTCGACCTGGTGCTTCGTCAACTATTGCTAAACCACATCTTGTTAAACCAGGATCAACACCTAAAACTCTCATATAAAGAATGTGACCCTTCAATTATTATTTAGTTAATATTACCCAACTTGTGCCATAACTTCATCCGAAACATCAAAATTTGCCCAAACTGTTTGAACATCATCCAAGTCTTCCAAAGACTCAATTAAATTAAATATCTTTTTTGCAGCCTCAGCATCTAATTCCACGCTTACAGATGGAACAAATGATGTGTCTGCAGAGTCATAGTCGATTTTGGCATTTTGTAGCGCTGTTCTAACTTGTACAAGATCATTTGGTTCACTTATTACTTCAAAGGATTCACCTAAGTCATTTACTTCTTCTGCACCTGCATCAAGTACTGCTGATAAGACATCATCTTCAGATAATGAACCTATTTTTGAAACCAGTACAACACCTTTGCGAGAAAACATGTATGAGACAGAACCAGGATCGGCCATATTGCCATCATTTCTAGTCATTACTAAACGAACATCACCTGCTGCTCTATTTCTATTATCGGTTAAGCATTCGATTAAAACTGCCACGCCATTTGGGCCATAGCCCTCGTACATAATTGTTTGGTAATCGGCTGCACCTTCTTCAGTGCCACTTCCTCTTTTTAAGGCTCTATCAATATTGTCATTTGGCACTGAACTCTTTTTTGCTTTTTGAATCGCATCAAAAAGTGCTGGATTTCCTTCAATTTCTGGTCCACCGAGTCTCACTGCTACTTCAATCTTTTTAACTAATTTGGCGAACAATTTGGCGCGACGAGAATCAATAATGGCTTTCTTATGTTTGGTCGTTGCCCATTTACTATGCCCTGACATTTTTAATCCTTTTTATGAATTAACACTTGATACTGATTTTGCCATCTGTACAAAATACTCATGAACTCGGTTGTCATTTGTTAGTTCTGGATGAAAAGCTGTGGCTAAAAGGGATCCTTGTCTAACCATAACTGGGTGATCCTCCTTGTTTTCAGTTTTGAAAGTGGCTAGAACTTCAACTGAGCTTCCAACTCTTTCAACCCAAGGAGCTCTAATAAAAACTGCTCTAAAACTTTCTTTGAAGTCTTTAATTGCTAAATCTGTTTCAAAAGAATCAACTTGACGACCGAAAGCATTTCTTCTTACAGTTATATCAATGCCACCAATTGTTTCTTGATCACTTCGTCCATCAAGGATTTCATCTGCCAACATAATCATTCCGGCGCAAGATCCATAAACTGCAAAACCATCTTTAACAAATTTTCTTAATGGCTCTAACAAACCAACTCTTTGAGCCAACATACTGATGGTGGTGGATTCCCCACCAGGAATTACTAAAGCATTAACAGTTTTTAACTCTTCTGGATTTCTTACTTTTTGGACTGCAACATTAAGAGAACTTAATGAATTAATGTGTTCGCGAAAATCACCTTGTAATGCTAAAACTCCGACTCTTAACAAGAGTTACCAGCCGCGTTCGGCAAACCTTTCAGTAGCTGGCAAAATTTCAATATTAATTCCCACCATTGCTTCACCAAGTCCGCGTGAAACTCTGGCGATAACTGATGGATCATCAAAGTTAGTTGTTGCTTCTACAATTGCTTTTGCTCTTTGTACTGGATCTCCTGATTTGAAAATTCCAGATCCAACAAATACTCCATCTGCTCCAAGTTGCATCATTAGTGCAGCATCAGCGGGAGTGGCAATTCCACCGGCTGTAAATAACACAACTGGAAGTCTGCCAAGTTCTGCAACTTGAGCAACTAATTCATATGGTGCTTGTAAATCTTTAGCAGCGCTATACAATTCTTCTTTATCTAAACCTTTTAATCTAGCAATGTCGCCACGAATTGTTCTCATGTGACGAACTGCTTCAACAACGTTTCCAGTGCCTGCTTCACCTTTGGAACGAATCATTGCGGCACCTTCATTAATTCTTCTTAATGCTTCACCTAAGTTTGTTGCGCCACATACAAATGGAACTGTGAATTGGCGTTTATCAATATGGTGTGATTCATCTGCTGGTGTTAAAACTTCTGATTCATCTATGTAATCAACACCTAAGCTTTGCAAAACTTGTGCTTCAGTAATGTGGCCAATTCTTGCTTTTGCCATAACTGGAATTGAAACTGTGGCAATAATTTCATCAATCATGTCTGGATCGCTCATTCGAGCAACGCCACCGTCTTTACGAATATCGGCAGGAACTCGTTCTAATGCCATAACTGCAACTGCACCAGCGTCTTCAGCAATTCTTGCTTGCTCAGCATTAATAACGTCCATAATGACGCCACCTTTAAGCATTTCTGCCATGCCTTGTTTGACTCTTGGTGTACCAGTGCCGTTATTTTGGTTGGCCATGATTTCCTTAATTCTTAGGGACTTCTAATTCTAGCCCAGAAACAAAAAGCCTCAACTTATGTGTTGGACTTATTGCAAATCCTTAGCAAAACTCCAAGCCCTGAGGAATTTGATCATCAAAATCAATGAGAACAGGCATGCTGGCTCGACCGAATAGTCGAAAGCTTCGCACCAGCCATCTTCTTCTTACTTTGATGGCACTTCTTGCCGCATCGTTATAAAAAGTCAAAGCGTATTGAACTCGTCTGGTAGCTCCAGCGGTTTCTTGAATTAAATTCTTTTGATTTGGGTATTTAGTTATATCAAAGTCTTTATTGAATAGTTCACATAAAGATTTAGTAACTTCACTTTCAATATCCCATTCATTTTTTGTGTGAATATCTAGTGATTCTTCACTAATTGAGGCATGAATTGCATTTGCTAATCGACTTCTTAAAGTTGTATCTAGTAAATCTAGACCTGCAATATCTGAACAAATAGCTGATCTAAGAGCTAATTGTCTATCAAGAGCATTTCGAGCATTTTCAACTTTTAGATGCAAACGATCTAATCTGCCTGCCACATTAGATAAATAAAGTGCGAAAAGAAATAAACCAACTGCTACGACAACCCAACTACTTATTTCCACATATCTATTCTGTCAGAAAAGAGTTCTTTACTCTCCTGCGGTCAAGGCGCCCGGTTTTGGTTAGGCGACCATAAAGTTGTCCTCGAAAATCCTCACGAACATTTCTACCTTCCACACTCTTGACTGATTCATAAACATCAAGAATTTGTCTAACAATTACTGACCAATCAAACTGTTCGGCTCTGGTTCTTCCTTCAACTCTCAAGTGTTCTCGTTCTGACTTATTACCAATTAATTCAATCAATGATTTCGCCAAATCAGAAGCGTTATTTGTTTTGAATAATTTGCCATATTTGCCATCATCAAGCACTCTTTTGAATGCAGGTAAATCAGAAGCTAGTACAGGAGTGCCTGTTGCCATTGCTTCTAACAACACAATTCCAAATGACTCTCCCCCCAAGTTTGGTGCCACGTAAACAGTTCCTGATGCATAACAAGATGCTTTTACATCACTATCGACAAAGCCTTTAAATTGAATACGAGAATGAAACTTTGAATCAATTGATTTCAATATTTCATCAACATCTCCTGGTCCCACCAAAAGAAGTTTTAACGCAGGGTATTTTTCAAAAACAGCTGGCATTGCTTCAAGTAATACTTGAACACCTTTTCTTGGTTCATCAAGTCTTCCCACAAAAACTACGGTTTGTTCTTTATCAAAACCTGGCAACATTTGGGCATGACTAAAGTTCTTAACTCTTACTCCATTTGGAATCACCACCGCATCACCACCGAAATGATCAACCATGGTTTTCTTTGCTTCTTCACTAACTGCAATTCTTGCTATTACTTTTTCCATCATCGGTTGTAATAAAAATTGCATGTTCTTAACGGCATACATGGTTTCATTAGAGGTGTGATGAGTTGCCACAATTGGTCCTCGCGCAGACCACGCAGCAATTATTGAAGGACTTGGAGTGTTTGGTTCATGCAAGTGCAAAATATCGAAATTACCTAGTCTTAACCAATTTCTAGTTCTAGTAAAAGCTGCAGGATCAAATTTAATTCTGGCAATGGATCCGTTGTAAGGCAAAGCAATTGTGCTTCCAGCGTTTGTGGCATAACTAGGCAATGAATCTTCATCACTAGTTGGAGTCAAAACATTTACATAGTGACCCAGTTCCAATAAAGATTCCGTTAAATCTTGAATGTGTTGTTTAACTCCACCTGGAACAGACCAATCGTAAGGACAAACTATTCCAATTCTCAAATTTATTTCACTAGTCCTTGGTGAATTCTTTTCATAGGTAAAACGTCATTCCAAACCCTTTGTAACATGTGCCAGTCTTGAGGATGTTTTTTAATTTCTTTTTCAAAACTATGAGCTAATTCTTGAGTTACAGTTTGTACTCTTTTTTCTTTATTGTCTTCCCCACTTGGTGAAAGTGCTGGGAAAAAATGCATAACCAACACACCTTCTTGGTTGTAATGTGAAGAAAGGGGCAAAACTAATCCATCAAGTGCAACTGCAATTGCAGCTGGACCTACTGGAAAGGAAGCTTTCCCGGGACCGTAATTCACTTCAATACCATTTTTTGTAATATCTCGATCTGCAACTAAAGCAATCATTCTGCCTTCTTTAGCTCTTCTAAGTAGTTTCATGAAAATATCAGTCTCACCACTTGTTGGAATAACTTCGATGCCAAGAGAATTTCTGAATTTAACAAACTTTTTGTATATTGACTCAGGTTTTAGTCTTTCCACAACAGTTGTTAGTGGACCGTAATTTGTGGTGTACCAATAACCGGCGGCATCCCAATTTCCCATATGAGGAGTTGCAGTTATTAATGGTTTCTTTGTGGCTAAAGCACTTTCCAGATTATCAATTCCTGTACATATGACATATTTGTTTAAATTCTTTTTATTCCAAGTAGGAAGTCTAAAAGCATCTTCCCAATAACGAAGATAACTTCTCATACCATCTTTAACCAATTGTTCTAATTCAATGGAATCTGCTTCCAGACCAGTCATGAAAGCTAGATTTGCTCTTAGTTGCTGTACACCTTTTATGTCTTTTCCGTATGAAACATCCGCAATTTTTATAAATAGCTTTCTTGATAACCTCTTAGGTAATCGTTTAATTACTATCCAGCCAGTTTGATAGCTGATGTCTGCCAGGGTAATCATTTAAGAACTTTTTGTTTGTTTTAAGACAAAATTCATTCTTTGAATCACAGTAATTATGCTCACAATTGTTAAAATCCAAATAGAAATTTCTAGTGCTGAATTTATTCCTAATCCTGTTAGAAATGTTCCAGCAACAATGATAATTACTCTTTCCGGGCGCTCTGCTAAACCTGTATCGCAATTCAAACCTAATCCTTCAGCGCGAGCCTTTGTATAAGAAACAATTTCGCTTGCAAGAAGTGCTACTAAACTTAAAATAAAATAGGTTTCTTTTCCTGCATTCGCAAAATAAAAAGCAAGAGATCCAAGTACAACTCCATCAGCGATTCGATCTAACACTGAATCAAAGAATGCGCCCCATTTTGAATTCCTGTTCAATAATCTTGCAACAGTTCCATCCACGGCATCAAGACCAACAAACATCGCAAACAAAATTGAACCTACAAGGAATTCTCCTTGAGAGAAGAAAATAATTGAACTAATGACGACTCCGAGGGTTCCGAATAAAGTTACTAAATCTGGGGAAAATCCTAATTTTATAAATACTTTGGCAAATGGAGTAGCAATCAATTTTCCAATGTCTCTGGCTTTGGAATTTCCAAACATTAATCAATCCAAGCTTTTGCTAATAAAACTTGAGTATCTTTCAACAATTGTGGAATTGATTTAGCTCTGCCAATAATTGGCATAAAATTAGTGTCTCCACCCCAACGAGGAACAATGTGTTGGTGCAAATGATCAGCAACGCTAGTTCCTGCTACTGGTCCTTGATTCATGCCGATATTGAAACCTTGTGCACCACTTGCTTTTCGAAGCACTGACATTGCTTTTCTTGTCAGTTCACTCATTTCATCTGATTCTTCTTTAGTGATGGTGGTGAAGTCTGCAAAATGTCTAAAGGGTGCAACTAAGAGATGGCCTGCGTTATAAGGATAAAGATTTAACACCACGTAATTTAGTTTTCCTTTGAAAACAACTAATGAATCTTCTTCTTTAGCTTCAGGGGCTGAGCAAAATGGACAACTTTGTTCTACTGTGCCATCACTTCGAACATCGTGTAAATATTGGCCACGATGAGGAGTCCATAAACGAATCCAGGCATCAGGTAAACCAGTTTCTGGAAATGACATTTAAACCTGAATTCTTTTATCTATTGCTTCAACAATTCTTTTAATAGCATCATCCACAGAAACGCTATTTTCTTGTGTTCCATCTCTAAATCTAAATGAAACAGCATTGGCAGAAACGTCTTGATCCCCAGCAATTAGCATGAATGGCACTTTTTGAGTTTGTGCTGTTCTAATCTTTTTCTGCATACGATCATCACTGGAATCAATTTCTACGCGCACACCTTTGGCTTTAAGTTTGGTTTCAATTTCCTTCAAATAATCAATATGAGTATCAGCAATTGGAATACAAACTACTTGTACAGGAGCAAGCCATGGTGGAAATGCTCCTGCGTAATGTTCAAGTAAAACTCCAAAGAATCTTTCAATAGATCCAAATAACGCTCTGTGAATCATTACCGGACGTTTAACTGAACCGTCTTTGTCCTTGAATTCAAGTTCAAACTTTTGTGGCAATTGGAAATCAAGTTGAATAGTACTCATTTGCCAAGTTCTACCAAGAGCATCTTTTGCTTGTACTGAAATCTTTGGTCCATAAAAAGCAGCCCCGCCCTCATCCATTACTAAGGGAATATTTTGAGCTTCAGCTGCTTTTCTTAAAGTTTCAGTTGCTTGCACCCATTCAGCATCTGTTCCCACAGATTTCTCTGAATTTTTGGTTGATAACTCGAGATAAAAATCATCAAGTCCATAATCTTTTAATAAATTAAGAACAAATTTGAGAAGATCATCTAACTCTTCAGCCATGTTTTCTAAAGTTGTGTAAATGTGAGCATCATCTTGAGTCATACCTCGAACACGAGTTAAACCATGAATTACTCCTGATTTTTCGTAACGATAAACACTGCCAAATTCAAAAAATCTTAAAGGTAGGTCGCGATAAGACTTTGAAGTTGATTTATAAATCAAATTATGAAAGGGGCAATTCATTGGTTTTAAGTAGTAATTCTGAGCTGGTTTTCTAACAGTGCCATCGGTGTTAAATTCGGCATCTAATTGCATTGGTGGAAACATGCCATCGGCATACCACTCAAGATGCCCGGAAGTTTCAAACAAAGCAGATTTTGTTATGTGCGGGGTGTAAACAAATTCATAACCTGATTCTTCGTGGCGTTTGCGTGAGTAATCTTCCATTACTTTTCTAATTACTCCACCTTTGGGATGAAATACAGCTAAGCCAGAACCAATTTCATCTGGGAAAGAAAATAGATCTAATTCCACGCCCAGCTTTCGATGATCTCGTTTTTCTGCTTCTTCTAACAGATTTAAGTAATTTGCCAAATCTTCTTTGGTGGGCCAAGCTGTGCCATAGATTCTTTGTAATTGAGGATTCTTTTCATTGCTTCGCCAATAAACTCCAGCAGTTCTCATTAACTTATGAACACCTAAATATTTAGTGGAGGGAACGTGTGGTCCTCGGCAAAGATCAGACCAAACTACTTCCCCACTTCGAAAATCAATGTTGTCATAAATTGTTAATTCGGCTCCGCCTACTTCCATCACATCATCTGCAGGATTTCCTTTAATTCCAATTAATTCAATCTTAAAAGGTTCACTGGCAAGTTCTTTAAGCAAGGATTTTTCATCACTTACTCGTCGAGTAAATCTTTGTCCACTTTTGATGATGTCTTTCATGGTGGATTCAATTTTTACTAAATCATCAGGCGTGAAATTTTCTTCTACTTTGAAGTCGTAATAGAAACCATCTTTAATAGGAGGACCAATTCCTAATTTTGTTTGTGGTCGAAGTTTTTGAACTGCTTGGGCCAAAATGTGGGCGGTGCTATGTCTAATGACAGCTAAGCCTTCTTCAGAATTTGCAGCTATTCCAATTACTTCATCATTTGCTTTTAAAGCGGTGGCTAGGTCTTTTATTTGGCCATTGATTTTTGCCACCACAATGTCTTTGTTGTCTTTGTAAAAATCAATAGCATTTATGCCATCAGAAGTGCTTTGCTCTTTGCCATCGATTTTTACTTTAAAATCTGCCACTTAAATCTTCCTATTCAAATCTTTGTCGTAATTTTGTTACGGGTAATACTGATCTGCCACTATTGCCACTTACCTTGGTTAATTCAATTAAACCTTTACCGCAAACCACTACAGGAACACCATTTGTTATCTTCCAAATCTTTCCTGGAGTTCTGTTAACAATCCTAGGGTTTTCTTTGCTGATTTTGCCGTCAAAAATGCGCACTTCTTCCCCATCTAAAACACTGCGTGCTCCTACATATGGGTAACTAGACGCATGAATATGTCTTAACACAATTTCAGCAGGTAAATTCCAATCAATATCAAAGTCTTTCTCATCTCGCCACAAGCTATAGGTTGCTGATTTATGATTTTGAGGTTTTCCAACAACTTTTCCTTTTGAGGAAACTTGCGAAAATATCTTCTTCAATAATTTTTCATTCAACATATTGATAATGCTCATAGCATTTTCCAGAGGCATTGGATATTTAATTGATTTTGCTTCCTGAGCAATGATTGGACCAGCATCAACATCGCTTGTAGCAATTAATGCTGTTGAGCCAATTCTGCTGTCCCCATTAATTAAAGCTGTTAATAACGGATTCCAACCGCGATATTTAGGAAGTAATGAATCATGCAAGACAACAACTTGTTGATAACTAGAATTGATTAATTTTTTCCAACCAATGGCAAGGGCTAATTCAGAAACTTTGGCAGGATCTTTTGAGGATACTTTTACTCCATTAGATTCAAATAGTTGTGAAATCTTTTCAAGAGGATCATCAACGGTGCCAGTATCGGGAGCAATTACAACTGAGCCAATGTGCTTTAGATAAGAATTAACAATGACTTGAGCAGCGGCATAACCTTTCACGCCACATAAATAGAGATCAACTTTTGCATTCTTCACAGATTCGATACTACCCTTAGAGGCTATTTATTCGAGGTTTTGCAAGCAATGCTCTATTGCTCGAAATTGACCCAAACCCACCAGCTGGATGCGACCCCAATAATTGTGACGACTAAGAACAACAAATAAATCCAAATTGGCTTCTTGCCAGTTAATTTTGCTTTTTCTAATCGAAGTCTAAGTGGGGCAAGGAAACGACTTGCCCAAGTAAATTCGGTTGCCAAAGTAAACAGACCAATGAAAATCATTACCCAACCTGGTCCGGGTAATACTAATAAAACTAATCCAACTCCAATAAGAAAAAATCCTGCAAAAAATACTGCAGTTTTCCAAGCAGCATCAGCAATTCTGTTGGCGCGAATTCGTGCCCTGATTATCTTGATGGGACTAGTTGGACGATCGTTCATATTTACAGATTAAGTCAATTCGTGTTCGTCTGCATTACTGGGATATCACTTGCTATGTGTTTTGCTGGCAACTTCAAATAATTTGGCACATTTCAATTGTGTTTCCTGCCATTCCTTTAAAGGCTCTGATCCCCAAGTAATTCCAGCCCCAGTGCCAAAGCGGAGTTTGTTTTTGTCTTTCCAAAATGTACGAATTCCTACCGCAATTAAAGCTGTGTCATTGAAAGTATTAATCCAACCGATTGCTCCGCAATATGGACCACGGGCAGACTTCTCAAACTTCTTAATCAAATTGAGAGCACTTATTTTTGGAGCCCCACTAACAGATCCTGGTGGAAAAGTAGCATCAAATATTTCTGACCAAGTTACGTCTTGTTTTAACTCCCCTTCTACTGTGGAAACCAAATGCACCAGACCTGGATGAACTTGAGTTTCTAACAAACTTGGCACATTAACACTTCCTGTTTGGCAAACACGAGATAAATCATTTCTCACTAAATCAACGATCATCACATTTTCTGCACGATCTTTTTCAGTTAAATCTTGTTCAGTTTTCCCCGTACCTTTAATAGGACTAGAAGAAATATGTTGCTTTCGTCTTTCTAAAAATAGTTCAGGTGAGGCAGAAACTAGTGCGACATCTTTGGTTAATCTTTCGTGAGCATCTTGCTTAACACTAATTACGCAAGAATAAGGAGCAGGGTTTCCTGTAGTTAAAAGGTTTGCCAATCCTTCAATATCAAAACCTTCTTCACTAATTTCAGTAGCAAGTACTCGACAAATATTTGCTTGGTAAACATCTCCCTTGGAGATGTGTTCTCTTAATCCATCAACTGCTGATTCATATTCAGATTGATTCATAGACGAAATCCAATTATTAGGATCTATTCCATTCCAAGTTCCTTGATAATCAATTGGATTTTCATATTCTTTTTCAAATTTAAGTAGTAACCAAGATCCTTCGAATGTGCCAATGATGGCCCACAGGCCAGGTTCTGTTAATCGATTCAAATCAATAGCTACATCCTGCAAACCAACAAAGCGCTTGGTGCCAAATTGTGCATAGGCCATTTCTCGAGCCTGGTTTTTCATGTGCACCATAACTTGAGACATTACCTGCGCTATCACAACTTCGATACTCGACTGAACCCTTTATTCTCACCTTCGGGTATCTTGAACAGGTACAAATAGACAAAAATCCATAAATCAAAGAAATGTCTATTTATTCGCGGACGTGGCGCAGTTGGTAGCGCATAACCTTGCCAAGGTTAGGGTCGCGGGTTCGAATCCCGTCGTCCGCTCGGAAATTTAATTACTAAATTAATCATTTATTAATTAAATTTCTTGTTATTGGTGGAGTGGCCGAGAGGCGAGGCAGCGGCCTGCAAAGCCGCGTACACGGGTTCAAATCCCGTCTCCACCTCCAAAGAAAATAACTTTGGTCGGTTAGCTCAGTTGGTTAGAGCGCATCCTTGACATGGATGAGGTCGGAGGTTCGAGTCCTCTATCGACCACAAACTATTTAATTAATGTTTATTACAAAGCGAATACTTCTCACACCATAGGTAGGAATTAATCCCCTGTTGGTGTCTGGTTGCTCTGTTAAAACCACCACGTATTTACCGGTTTGGGTGAATTTGATGGTGTGCATAAATGCAGCAGTATTTTTGTAAAGGGTGACACTGTTTGTGTCGTGCCATTTCAAATCAGCAGTATTTATGTATCCGTGGGCTTCTGATTGCAACGTGTAACCACCAGCAATGAACTGAATCGGTTGATTCACTTTGCCGGAAAGTAGTTTGTCTTTGCAACCATAAATAGGCAAGGTCTCAGTAGCTGTGGAAACCTTCTTAGAAACAGTGTCAAACACAACACCAGAAGACTTCAAAGCATCATAAGAAGATTGAATAATAGTTTTACCAATTGTGTTTTCAGCTGAAACCAAAACAGGTTTAACATTCGATGCGAAACCAAGTTGTTCTTTAACCCAAGGGTTTGGTGTTGGGCAAGTTATTGTTTGAGCACCAATCCAGGGTGCAGTGGTTGAAGAATTTTTGTTGGAGCCAAAATTTCCAACACTGACGTAAATTGTGTAATCACCTGAATTGGTGTCGTTTAAATTCCTATCAGTTTCAGATAATAGTTGTCCGGATGAAGTTACCTGTATTCGGAAATTAGACTGCCAAAAAACAGTAGTTACGCCTAATGTAAAAAATGAATCCCAATTGCTACCCAATCCGCAGGTAGATCCATTATAGCCATCAGTAGCGCCTCCCTGACCTCCGTCATCGTTCATAAGTATTAATTGACCTGGAAGTGTTTCTGTAATGTCGTAAACGACTCCAAAAGGATCACATAAACCAACACCGTTATTTGTTGGATTACCTTTGATATAAATACTTACTTCTGCACCATCTGGAACGTCAAATAATTCATAATTATCAACTAATTTAAAATGCCCATTGTTCTGTCTATCCTCCGCTGCATCATCTGCGGTTAAACTACCTGACACTTTTTGCCAAGAGTCTTCATATTTTTTGTCGCCTGCAGTTGCAAAACTAGGTTTGGTAAATGAACTCGATATCAAAAAACAAATGACAAGTATTTTTAAAGAGAATTTTAACTTTTTCCCATAATTCTTTAAAGAAATATTCATTCCTAAACGCCCAACCCAGATCATTGATCCGAATTGGTGGGAATCAGTTTCAAACTGATTTCAGATGAGTCTCAGGCTATCACAAAAAATGCTTAGCTTATTGTTTTTGAGAAAGTTTATGTATACACTTTTCTCACACAACTTAATAAGAAATGAAGCTTTTTGACCTCGGATGAGGTCGGAGGTTCGAGTCCTCTATCGACCACAAAATAATTGCTGTAATTAATTACCAATTCAAATTCAAAACTATACGGAGCAACTCATATCCGAACCGCAACACATAGGTGACTTAATTTTGCCTTCACATTGAGGGCAACGAGATACTTGAACTTGGCTTCCATCATCAAGCACAAGAAGGTCGTTTACAAGTGGCTTATTACATTTGGCGCAGCTTGCATTGACTGACATTCCGCACTTTGCACAAGAATATGTAGCAATCATCGTTTCCCATTTCTTCTTTCATCAAGCCAGTTATTTGGCGTCATTAAAGCAAAAGCACTTAAAGAATATCACCCTAGTAGCGATAAACTAATCTCATGGATTTAGACAAAGTCATCCTCTATTACGCATTCACCCCTATTGCTGATCCAACAGCTTTAATGCTGTGGCAAAAAAATCTTTGTGAGACTTTAAATATCAAAGGCAGAATTATTATTTCTGAACAAGGAATTAATGGCACCCTTGGTGGGAAAATGTCAGATTTAAAGAAATATGTTAAAGACACCAGACAATATCCCGGATTTAAAAGAATTGACTTTAAATGGTCTGAAGGAACAGGTAAGGATTTTCCTAAGCTAAAAATCAAAATAAAAGATGAGCTAGTTGGTTTTGGTAAAACTGATGAAATTAAAGTGGGAGAAAAAGGAATCATCGGTGGTGGTATTCATTTACGCCCCGAAGAAGTAAACAAGCTTGTGGCAGAAAGATCTGAAGATGTAGTTTTCTTTGATGGCAGAAATGCCTTTGAAGCCAAAGTCGGTCGTTTCAAAGACGCCGTGATCCCAGATACTTCCACAACAAAAGATTTCATCATCGAATTAGAAAGTGGTAAATACGACCACTTAAAAAACAAAGCCGTAATTACTTATTGCACCGGTGGAATTCGTTGTGAAGTTTTATCGGTCTTGATGAAGAATCGAGGATTTCAAGAGGTTTACCAAATTAAAGGTGGCATCGTTCGATACGGAAACAAATATGGGGACAAATCTCATTGGGAAGGTTCTCTATTTACCTTTGATGATCGACTCACAATTGATTTCAGCAATGAAGTAAAAATGCTCGGAACTTGTAAAAGGTGTGAAGCAAAATCCAAATCTTTCAGAAATTGTTTAAATGATAATTGTCATCAATTGGTCTTGCTTTGTGATGAATGTTATGCCAACCACAAGGGTTTGCCTTGCAAGCATGATCGCGAAACCAAAGCTCATCGCGAATTAGTTGGCTAGTTAATAACCTGCCATTGCCAGAAGTTCATTAGAACCAAAAGCAAAAACGTTTAAATCCAAACTTCCTCTAGGAATTCCATATTGTTGGCCATTGCCTCGATCTGTATATTGCCAGAAAGTCCAATTCAAATCACATGCTGACAAACTCCAAATTGTTCGAGAACAACCTCCAGATGGAGTTGCAGCAGGATTTGAAGTTTGAGAATAATTAGCTACCCACAAATAATTATTATTTAATGTCGAATTGGTTAAATAACTTCTAATGAAATTTAGGTTTGAGTAAATAATGGGATTCTTACCAGTTCTTTCTTTTACCCTTGCTGTAAAACCCAGCGCAAAATTAGTCACAACAGCTGCACTTGTTCCTGATGGTCTGGAGAAAGTTTCAATATCTAACACAATAGGTAATACTCCTGGCACTAACCCGCCCAGAGAATTTAAATGATCAATTGGTAAATCTGCTTGTTGTTGTCCTGCTCCAAATGCAGCATCAGCACTAATGCCTCGAGGAATTAAAGAGGCGTGATAAATACCGGTTAATAAACCTGCTTCTCTTGCTGCTGGAAAATCAATTGATGACCAATATTTTGCAGGAGCAGCACCATCGGGATGAGAATCTGTTCCTTTGATAAAAATAAAACGCATCCCAGCGTCATACATTTTCACAAAGTTTATTGGAGCATTTCCACCGTGTTGCCATCTGGAAATATCAGAACCAAGTATTCGATCTCCTGGTCCAACTCGAGCAGAAGCATTTCCTCTATTTCGAGCAAGGCCTGCCAAAACTAGTTTCTTTAATATGGCTTCTTGAGTTGCCACAATCTTTTTTATCTTTTCCGCTTCTTCAGCAGCCCTTGCTCTAACTTTTGTTAACTCTGTAACAATTTCTGCTGATTTAACTTTCTTCTCAGCAATTTCAGCTTCTTTAACTTCTAGTTCTTTTTCTTTAATTTCAAGGGTGGCTTTGTCTTCGTTCAGGATTTTTATAATTTTGCTGCTGTTAGCAAGCAATGATTGCAGTGAATTGAAAGTCGATAGCGCTTCATTTGAATCTGCCGAGGAAAGAATGGCTTCAACTAAATAGAGCTCTTGTTGAGTGCCTTCAGCAATAGTCTGCTCTCTTTGCCTCTGGGCTTCTTCGAGTTCAGCTCTGATTCTTTTGTCTTCGGCAATTGCCTTATTTAGTTCTTCGGTGGTCTTTTTCAAGACATCTTGAGCAGCGCTTAGTTCCTTTTTGGATTGAGCAATTTCTGCCCGGGCATTATCAATTTCAGCATCTTTGGGGAAAGTCATCGCCGAGGCTGTGGTGGTGTGGGTGAAAGTCACAACTAACAAAATAATGAAGAATTGTTTAACAAGTCTGATTTTTAGTCCCACCCTTAACACTATGCCATATCAGACTTGACTTAAAACGGACTTGAAATTGTGGGAAATATTGCATTTTTCATGCCAAGATATAAAGGGAAAGTAAGTCTAGTAAAGGAGCAATAAATGGGTGAAAAATCCAAGGGTTCAGTTAATAAAAAGAAACCTGCCGCAAAATCATTGAAAGAAAAAAGAGCAGCTAAGCAAGAAAAGAAAGCCTCAAAGTCTAACCAAGGCTAATTTTAGTTATTTCTCTGTTGGAGCAGATTCTGAAACTGGAGTTTCGGGGGCAGGATCTGCAGCAGGTTCTACTTTCCAAACTCGTGTTTGTAACCAAGTCACCGGATTAATCTTTTCATCGTTTACGTTATGGGTTTCAAAGTGAAGATGTGATCCAGTGGTATGACCTGAGGCTCCCACTAAACCAATTGTGTCTCCAGGTTGTAAAACGTCACCTTTTTTAGCAATTCTTTTTGACATGTGGGCATACCAAGATGTTGTGCCATCAGAATGTTCCAAAATGATCAAACGACCATAAGCTTTTTTCCATCCAGCAAAAATAACTTTGCCTTCTACTACTGCTTTAATAACTGTGCCTCGAGGTGCGCGAATATCAATTCCGTCATGTCGTCTGCCAGCCCAACGTCTGCCCTTTTGGTTATAAACAGCTGAGATCTCACCAATAACTGGCATCTTGTAAGGAAGAGATCGACTGGAAGTTCCGCGAGCAGGTTGCTTGCCACGTTGACCTTCAGGAATAACAGTTGCGGCTTGTTCAGGATTTAATTGTGCAGCTACTTCTTCTTTAGTTGCTTCGTCATATTCTTTTTCAGATTTGTTAACAGCTCTTTGTTCATCAAGAGCGATGAATATTTCATTCCAACCAAGTGGGCCTACTGAGGTGCCATCATCGATGTCACCGTTTTCAGCATAAAATTTAGAAACCGCTCTGGTAGTTGCTGGACCATATTTGCCATTGGCAACAGGAATGTCATAACCAAGTTCAATTAACGCTGCTTGCATTTTTTTCACAGCACTGTTTTCAACACCAGTTCGAAGAGCAGAGGATCCTGGATAGTTAGGAATCCCATCTGCGTAGGCAGGTGAGATTGAGATTGTGCTGGCTAGAATTCCCGAAATAGTCAGGGCAACCAGGCGTCGTTTCAGGCGCATAACTAAAGACCCTACCAACTAGGTCGCCTTTAGGGGCAAGCAAGGCGCGCCCCTGTGGAAAATTAAGGCTTAATGGTCACTTCGAGGCGATTTGAGTCGTCTTCAGCACAGCCATTACTCATTGGGACCTCAAGTAGACCTTTAACCCCACTCAAGATCACAGCTCCTTTGGGAACAACTGAGGTGAAGTAGACAGTTTGACCAGTTTCAAAGCATCCCACTGGGCTTGAAGTGGTGGCAAACAATTTTTTATCTGGTGATTGGTATTTACCAGTGGTAGAGATCAAAGATTTAGTGTTGTTCCCACCAGCCACATTGGTAACAGAAAGTTGAATGATCCATTGGCCTAGAGAATCTTGATAAATGCTGCCCGAATCCATCTGCACACCTTTACCCCAATAAACAGCTTTGATGTCATTGGCGTATTGCCAGGTAACTTTTGGCAAAGATTTAACTCGAGAAGCAATATTTACTTTGCTTCCACCAGTTGATGAGATTGACCAAGAAGTGATTTTGCCTGATTTATCAAATTTGAAATCAGAATAGGTGCCACTAAATCCTGGAGCAGCGGTAGTTAAAACAACTTTGCCGTTGGTGATTTTGGCAGTTCCAACAGTTGCATTAGCTGGAGTGTTTCCTAAAGGTCTTCCCATGGTTGAAATTGAGCGCATGTATTTCTCAGTTGAGTAATAATTTTGAATCATCGTTACTGCAAGATCTGCAGAACCGGACAAATTTTTTCTAGTTGAACTCATTGAATCTGGATTACTTGAGGCGATGGCTTTAAACACAGCAGATACTTTTGCTTGTTGAGTTTTAGAAAGTGTCGTGGCACCTTGGGCTGGAGCGGACATTCCCGCTAGTAGTAATAGTGAGGTTAAAAGCAAAGAAGTCTTCTTTAAGTGTTTAATCATGTTTCAGATGTTACTCCCGTGGTTTAGGCTTTGCAATGGAGCAACACTTACTCCCACCTAGGTTTTAAGTCTTTCAGGTGGAGAATAAATGGTCAGAAAGGGTGAATTTTAAGCGATGCTACAAATCTCTCCTGCCCCTGAAAAAGTACTTTCTGATTCCGAATTTTTAAATCTTTATCCCTGGCCAAATAAACCTTGGATCAGAGCCAACATGGTCCAATCATTAGACGGTGGCGTTACTGATCAGAATCAAAACACAATTTCTCTTTCCACCGATTCAGATAAACAAATATTTAGATTACTTCGCCAACTCAGTGAAGTGATTTTAGTTGGATCAAAAACAGCTCAATCAGCTCCTTATTTAGATATAAAAATTAATGAACAAAACAAAGAACTTAGAAAGAAACTAAGACTTACCAAAAAACCAAGACTTGCGGTTGTTTCAAACAATTTGAATTTCACAAAAGAATGGTTCAAATCCAGAACTGATGAGGAACAACCAATTATTTATACTTCTCAAAGTAGTGAATCAAATATAAGACCATTTGTGGGATTAGCAGAATTTGTCTTTTGTGGCCAAAAAGAATTAGATTTAAAAAGTGTTAAACAAGATCTTGTCAGACGATCATTTAAAAGAATCATGTGCGAAGGTGGACCAACCTTGCTTCATGGATTGATGAATAACAATTTGCTGGATGAATTAGATTTATCAATTGTGGCAAAGTTTTCTGAAAGCTCTGAATTGACCTCATTGCTTAAAGGCGCTAAATTTAGAATGCCAGTTAGTTTTAAACCAATTCATATTTTACAAGAAAATCAAACAATCTTTATGCGTTATGTAACCGAAGGGCACAAATTCTAAATGGGTGAATTAATTTCAAATGAGAAACCTGATGGCAATAAGTATCCAGTACAAAAAACAGATCAAGAGTGGAAATCTGAATTATCAGATTTTGAATACCACGTATTAAGACAAGCTGGAACTGAACCTGCTTGGAGTGGTGAAGTTGAAAAGGGTGACAACCTTACTTATGTTTGTCGAGGTTGTGACGCAAAACTATTTACTTCAAATGAAAAATTTGATTCTCGTTGTGGTTGGCCGTCTTTTTGGTCACCGTTAGCAAAAGAAGCAATCATTGAATTGCCTGATTACTCAATGGGTCGATTAAGAGTTGAAGTTCGTTGTGCCAATTGTGGATCTCACTTAGGACATGTCTTCGAAGGTGAAGGCTTTGATACCCCAACAGATTTGCGTTATTGCATAAATGCGGTTTGTTTAAAATCTGCTGGTTAAGTTTTTACCCTCTTTCGGCGTTGCATCACTTCTGTCACACCAGTAACACTTACAGTTAGACAAGTGAAAATAGAAAATTCTGAATTTGAGCAATTAGTAGATGAAGTTCGTCGCGCTCCCCTAAGACCAGAAATAACCACTGAAGAAGTCCCAGCACCAATGCGTTTAGCACCTTTTGCTTTAGCAATCTCTGCTGAAGTTTTAGAAGGTGAAGATGATTTAAGTAATGGTCGCTTAGTTTTACTATTTGATCCAGCAGGTGTTGATGCTTGGAAAGGAAACACACGCCTGGTTTCTTTTACTAAAGCTCGCGTTGAAGCAGATTTAGCAAGTGATCCTCTATTGACTCAAGTTGGTTGGTCTTGGCTACTGGATTGTTTTGAACAAAGAGGAATAAAGGCAAATGAACTTTCTGGAACTGTTACTAGAACCTCTTCTGAGTCATATGGCGAACTAGATTCTCATCTTTTAGATGGAACTATTGAAATCAGAGCTTCTTGGACTGTGACTGAGCAATTAGGTTTGCACGTTGCTGCCTGGGGAGATCTTTTGTGTCAAGCAGCAGGTTTACAACCTTTACCCACAGGAATGTCTCGCATTAAAAAGGCAAGATAACTTCCATTTGAGTATCTGGAACTTTCCAGCTAAGTTTTTCGTCCGAGTCTTTAACTTGAAAACGAATGTAACTGCACTGATTGCCGATCATGATAAAAATATTGATCAATACTTAAAAGTATGCAAAGAAATTGGTGTTACCCACTGGATTCATTTATTCACTGGAAATCAGATTAGATCTCATTTTCGAAAACATGGTTCCCCCAAAATTGCTCTCATCTCAGAAAGAATTGGTACTGAATATGGCATAAACCTTGCTCAGGAGTTAAAAAATGCAACCTGTGACAACATTGTTTTATTTATATCAAAGAAAGATCCAGTAAGTATTAAACAAATTATTGCTAATAAAACTCGAGCCTTGGTTTTTAAGTCCAAAAATGCAAGTCAAAAACCAAATTGGAAATTAACTCGAAAGGAAATCAAGTTATTGCAACTTCTATCTAATGGCAAAGACGTAAATCTAATTGCTGAATCATTCAAAGTACCTGTGTCCAGAGTGAAAAATATGCTGGCAGATGTTCGCAAAAAGACTGGTATTCATGACCGAGCCGCGATCGTTACCTCTGCTCTGAGAGCTGGTGTGATTGGCTAGAGCTATATGTCGGAGTCATTGGAAGAAATTGCGTTAGAAGAAGCTGATTTTCTTACCCACATCACAAAACCAATCAGACAATTTCGTTTAGTTGATAATCAAGAATCTTTAGAAGAGTTTTGTAAAACTTTAGAAACTTTCCCAGAACCTTATGCATTAGATGCAGAACGAGCTTCAGGATTTAAGTATTCGCAACGTGCCTATCTCCTACAAATTTCTACTGCCACTTCTGATATTTATTTGATTGATCCAATTGCCATGACAGATTTAAAACCTTTGAGAAATTTGCTAAATAATAAATCTTGGATCTTGCATGCTGCTACTCAAGATTTACCCTGTCTTTACGAACTAGGGCTAAAACCTGGAGAAATATTTGATACCGAACTTGCAGCAAGATTGATGTCACTTCCTCATGTTGGTTTGGGTGGATTGTTAGAAGATGAATTGGAAATAACACTTGATAAAGAACATTCAGCTGCTGACTGGTCCAAAAGACCTTTGCCTCAAGATTGGTTAATCTATGCTGCCCTTGATGTTGAATTCTTACATCAATTAAGAAAAATCCTGATTGAAAAACTCACCGCGAGCAACAAACTAGATCTTGCTAATCAAGAGTTTGCTTCCCTTTGTAACTGGCAATCCCCAGGGTTAAGACATGATCCATGGCGTCGAACTTCTGGAATGCATGAAGTTCGAGGTGGAATTGAATCTGCCATTGTGAGACAAATTTGGAATAAACGAGATGAAATAGCTAAAGAAAGAGATATTGCTCCAGGTCGAGTTTTATATGATGCCGGCATAGTTGAAATTGCCGCTAAAAAACCTAAAACTGTTGAAGAATTAAAATCTTTATCCAGTATTAAATATCGTCCAGCTAAAAATGATGCCAGTATTTGGTTTGAACAACTCCAAATTGCCTTACAACTAACTCCTGATCAATGGCCAGTTAAACAAAAAGGAATTGAAACCTATCCCGCACCAAAATCATGGTTAGAAAAAAGACCTGAGGCCTATCAACGCTTGCAATATGTGAAAAGTGCCCTTCATCAACTTTCAGAGGAAGCACAAATTCCTGTTGAGCATCTCTGCTCCCCGGACTTGGTCAAGCGTTGGTGTTGGGATAAACCCAGTGAAGATGAGAGCTCAACCTCTCTTTGGCTCACAGAGCACGGGGCAAGGGCCTGGCAAGCTGAGAAATTGACCCCGCTTTTGCTCAAATCATTAGACAACCCCAAGGTTGACGAATTCGAGGACTTGGGTTAGGTTGGAAGTAACTGCCAAATAAGGAAAAAACCCAATGCTCGCAGGTCTACTAATCGGTCTTCGTGAAGGTTTAGAAGCATCCCTAATCGTGGGAATTTTAATTGCCTATTTGGTAAAAATCGATCTTCGCAGTCGCATCAAAGCTGTTTGGACAGGTGTTATTACAGCGGTAATCTTTTCCATTGTTTTAGGTATCGGAGTTGCACTAACTTCTGAGTCTTTATCTGAATTTGCAGAGAAATTTTTCGCAGGCACAATGAGTTTTATTGCAGTTGGTTTTGTAACCGGAATGATTTTCTGGATGCGTACCGCATCTAAAGGATTAGCAAAAAGTTTAAGAACACAAGTTGATGGTGCCCTAATAACTGGCGGAGCATTTGGATTGGCAATGCTTTCTTTCGCAGCTGTTGCTCGCGAAGGTGTTGAAACAGCAATCTTCTTATGGGCTTCAGCACAAAATTCAGGGAGCATGCCAACTCTAGTTGGTGGGTTTACTGGTATCGCAATTTCAATTTTCTTAGGTTACTTAATTTATCTAGGTGCAGTTAAGTTAAATCTTTCAGTTTTCTTCCGAATCACAGGTTTACTCTTAATTGTGGTTGCAGCAGGAGTATTGACCTACGGTATTCATGAATATCAAGAATTAGGATGGTTGCCAGGAATTAATTCAATTG
>JAPLAV010000056.1 GCA_026393095.1 Actinomycetota bacterium
AGAAGCATCGTTATTTAGATTCAGTGATCTTTGGTCACGCTAAAGATGGCAATCTTCATTTCCTGCTAAATGAAAAATTTCATGATCCAACATCACTGCAACGCTATGAAGATTTCACCCAAGACATGGTGGAACTGGTTTTATCCCATGATGGTTCCTTAAAAGCAGAACATGGCACAGGTCGAATCATGGCTCCTTTTGTGAAGAGACAATTTGGCGAAGAGCTTTATCAAGTAATGGTTGATTTAAAGAAACTCATTGATAAAAGAAATATCCTGAATCCTGGAATCATCATCAATGAAAATGCCAACATCCATATTGAAAACCTGAAGGTATCCCCAGTAATTGATCAAGAAGTAGATAAATGCGTGGAATGTGGATATTGCGAAACAGTGTGCCCAAGTAAAGATCTCACCTTGACTCCTCGTCAAAGAATCACCATTCGAAGAATCAAAAAGGATGCGGAAAGAAATAACGACCAAGAATTACTAGATGCCATAAATGCCAATTACGACTATCAAGCAATTGATACTTGTGCCGTAGATGGCATGTGTGCCACAGCTTGTCCCGTACATATCAACACAGGAGATTTGGTTAAAAGACTTAGAAGTGAACAACAAAGCTTTGTTTCCCAAAGCATTGGTTCATTGGCTGCGAGCAAGTGGTCAGTAGTAACTAATTTACTTTCTGGTGTTTTAACCACAGCTAAAAATATGCCTGCCCCACTGGTGGAAACAGTCAACAAAGTGCTTCGCTCGATTAGTGGTGAAAACTCAGTGCCGCTATGGAATAAGACTTTGCCCATTGGTGGCAAAGAGCGCACTTCTTTGAAATCAAATAATCCTGATTTGGTTTATTTCCCATCTTGTGTAAATTCCCTATATGGAGAAAGCGATATTCAAAGAGCTTTCTTGAATTTATGTGAAAAAGCAGGATTAAAAGTATTGATTCCTGAAGGAATCCAAGATCTTTGTTGCGGAACTCCCTGGGCATCCAAAGGATTAACCCAAGGCTATGAAGTTATGGCGTTAAAAACTAAGAAAGAAATCATGCGCCAAGTAAATAGAGAAAACTTGGTCGTAGTTTCTGATGCGACTTCCTGCACTCACGGCTTAAACCAGATATTTGGAGAGACCCAAATTCCTATTGTGGATGTTTTGCAATTTGTAAACGAGAAAATACTTCCTCACTTGAAGATAAAAACCAAAATGACCTCCCTAGCCCTTCACCCCACCTGTTCTGGGGTAGAACTTGGGATCAATAAACACATGACTTCATTGGCTGAGGCCATAAGTGATCAAGTAATAGTGCCCCTTGATTGGTCTTGCTGCGGATTCGCCGGGGATCGAGGATTGCTTCATCCTGAACTCACCCAATCAGCGACTAAAAACCAAGCCCAAGAATTAAGCAGTCATAAACATGTGGCCTATGCCTCCAGTAACAGACCTTGCCAAATTGGGTTAAGTATTGCGACTGGTCAAAACTATGTTCACTTAATTGAACTAGTTGATCAAGTCTGTTAAGACCTAATTTTTGCCTTTCCTGACTTGAAATATTGAGCTATATCAAAGCCTTTTTCCAAGCACTTTTTACCGTAATTTTCGTTAATTTTTGGCTAAAAATTAATAATTTTCGCAAATGTAATGGTTAGCGAAATATTAAAAAATTTCAATGAAATTGCAATAAAAATCAATGTTTTTACAAAATAAATTAAAGATTTTTGTGAAAAATTTGCAAAAAATGACCACAATATATAGCACTTTTTTCACACTTATTTATTTAATGTGAATATTGTGAATTGGCAAAAACCCCCTCTGACCTGCGAAAATGCACCCCTTTTACACTTATTTTTAATTTAATTACTAACAAATAATTTGTGCTAAAAACATTAAAAATTAGTGAAAAAATAGTTGCGACACGGCGTGTCAAAATACGCGCTACATAGTGACAATATGCATTTCTTCTGGAACGATTGTTCTTAACGTTCTTCTGTGATTTCCGGAACAGAAGACACTCGCCAGGAGGAATTGTGGCAAAAAGAAGAAAAAAAGCAGCGAAGGCAGCTCCAAATCGCCGTCGTAAAAAAGCAGCAAAAGCTGCTCCAAAGCGTCGTCGTCGTAAAAAAGCAGCAAAAGCTGCTCCAAAGCGTCGTCGTCGTAAAAAAGCAGCAAAGAAATCAGCACCAAAGCGTCGTCGTCGTAAGAAAGCAGCAAAAGCTGCTCCAAAGCGTCGTCGTCGTCGTAAAAAAGCTGCGTAACCTTTACAGGTTTGCTAGAAAAAACCCCGGTGCTTGCACCGGGGTTTTTTATTTGTCCGAATACTAATAGTTAAGAAATACGGCGGCGATATATCGCCCAGATCCCGCAAGCAATGGCGAAGACGCCCATCAATCGGGCCCCTATTCCAATTGAAAGACCGGCTAACCAGATTCCGGTGATGATTGCCAAAGAGCCAAAGAAGAAAGTCAAAATCCTGGCCCACATTTTCTTGCTAGCAAACGAGAAAGCAATAGCAATAGGACCAAATAAAAGTACTGATAAAAGTATCAGGCTCACAAGAAGCGCTAAAGATTCCATTAAAGTAGTCTGACAGCAGATGAAAAAAATACCTAGTGCATTTATCGCAATTTTCACCTTATTTATAGGTCTCATTTCAACTCCCGCAAATGCTGTAGTTGGTGGAGCAGATGCAACAGGATCAGGCTTTGTGGTTGCTGTCCGAGTTGATTTGCCTGGAGATTTACAAACCGCCTGTACTGGTGGTTTATGGAAACCAAAAATAGTTGTCACTGCTGCTCATTGTGTTGTTGCTGAAGGCACTTCCACTGTTGCCAATGCCTCTGAGGTTCATGTTTATGCCCAAGGGGTAAACGTAACTGGGGCAAGACCGATAGCAAGTGCTACCGCAATTATTTTGACTGGCGGGTATTCCAATTCCAGCACCGGATTTGTGGAAGCAAATGATTTAGCGTTTCTGATTCTAGATAAAGAAGTTGGGACTCCCCTGATTTCTCGACTAGCTAGTGAATCCGAAGCTGCTGCGGCAACAGTCTTGGGTAAAAAAATGAACTTCTTTGGCTATGGCCAAACTGCCAAAGACAGTGATGTGTCCATGATTCCTTTGACTCTTTCCCAAACCCCTTTTCAATTCTTAGGTGGCAAGACTTATCTGTATGGCAAATCTGCATCAGGTTCTGGTGCCTGTTTTGGAGACAGTGGTGGCCCAGTTATTTTGCAAACCGAAACTGAAAACCTGTTAATTGGTCCAGTAGCAGGTGGCAGTGGATCGCCTTGTTACCCAGAAATTAAAGAGCGTGCAGTTTTAGGACTTGTGGCAAGTAATTTCACAGACCTTGTAAAAACTGCTCTAACCACAGCTGGTTATTCAGCAGATGAAGCATTTACTACTCCTAGACCAAGTCTTAAAAAGGGCACTTTCTCAGCCAAAACCGTGCTGAAAAAAATTGGGGTCACAACTGAAAGTTCCACCAGCGTGAAATTTGTGGGAGTAAAAGCAAAACCCAAGAATGCGTGCGTTGCTACGGCAACTTCAGTAAGCGTCAAAGCGAAAGGAACCTGCACCCTGACCTTTACGGTGAAAAAGTCAGGTAAAACTGCAAGGACAGCAAAAACCACATTCAATATTGGCTAGGTTTATCTTCTGATGAGCACCACTTATAAAACAGTTCCGGTAAATATCCCTCGTCCTGAATATGTGGGCAAGAAAGCACCTACTGCCTATAAAGGAAGTGATGTTCAAACTTCTGAAGTAATAGAAAAAATGCGCATTGCAGGAACTATTGCTGCTGATGCCATGCATTTAGCTGGATCTCAAATCAAAGATGGCATGACCACCGAAGACTTAGATGCCATCGTGCATGAATACATCTGTGATCAAGGCGCTTATCCTTCCACTCTTGGTTATCGAGGGTTTCCTAAATCTCTATGCACATCTATTAATGAAGTAATTTGTCATGGAATTCCATCAGAGCAAATAATCAGAGAAGGAGACATCGTCAATCTTGATGTGACTGCTTTTAAAAATGGAGTTCATGGAGATACCAATTACACATTCTTAGCAGGAGAAGTAAAAGAAGAAGTAAAGCTTTTAGTGGAAAGAACTAAAGAAGCACTAGATCGAGCAATTCAAGCTGTCGCTCCGGGAAGACCAATCAATGTCATTGGTCGAGTAATTGAAAGTTATGCCAAAAGATTTAACTACGGTGTGGTCAGAGATTTCACAGGCCATGGTGTGCACACCTCATTTCATTCAGGTTTAGTTATTCCTCATTTTGATGATCCAACTGCCACTCAGTTAATGCAAGAAGGAATGACATTCACCATTGAGCCCATGTTGAATTTAGGAACCCATGATTACGACATCTTGGATGACACTTGGACTGTGTTAACAAAGGATAGAAAGATGTCTGCCCAGTTTGAGCACACGCTTGTGGTGACTAAAACTGGGGCAGACATTCTTACTTTGCCTTCTAGTTAACGACTACTTCTCCAACTTTTTTATTACCGATTCTGAAAATGATATTTCCGCCTTTTTTTAATTTCATTTTTGTTTTAACTGAAATATCACCTTTCTTATTTGCCTTCTCAGTCACTATCTTGGTCAATTTACCTGTTGCGGATTGATAGAAAACATCAATTTTTTTACCCTTCATCGCCGGTTCAAGATTAAGTTTGATTGATCTTGCCCCAGTAATAGTTTTAATGATTGTGGCTACTGGTTCCTTTACGACTGGATTTGTGACACGAGCTGCAACAGTCGAACCACCACTTGATGGTTCATTTGTAATTAGGAGATTTGCCAATTTCACGCATTCCACCCGATCACTTGCACCACCTGCAAACTGTAAAACAACTGCGACTCTTGCTTTGCCTCTTTCAAATGAAGACGAAGGACAAAGAGTTGCGAAATCTGAAGATCCGGTTGGAACATAAAGACTTGCAGGATTATTCCAATCTTGATTTGGTCTCCAGCCAATTACTGCAGCATCTTTTACCAACGTTGACGCATCTCCACATGCAGATTCTGTCCATGAAGTTGTTGTCAAAGCTGATGTTAAATAGTTTGAACATCCAGAATTGGAATTCCAAACAGAATTTCCAAGCCAAAAACCCCAATAGGATCTGGGACCAGAATCTTTATAACTATCGATAGTGTCCACAAAACCACCAGGTGCAGAAACGCTTGCAGCAATTGAAAGAGCTTCGGCTGCTGTTGGGTAACGAGTTGTTTCCCCTGCGTGGGCGGGAGAGATGATTGCAGCACTAACTATCAGTGCAATGGCAGTTGTAAGTATTTTTCTCATTTATTTTCCTCCGGTTAATGCCGAGTTTGGAGGAACGGAATTACACAAAAAGGCAACAAAAAAACCCTGACAAATATGTCAGGGGACGAAAGTTACCTTAAAAATCGTAACCCCGCCCCGCTTTCCACGACGG
>JAPLAV010000037.1 GCA_026393095.1 Actinomycetota bacterium
CTTTGTTTAAACAATTAGGAATTAATGATGATGGAGTAATTGGTAAAGCAAAAGCTAAATAATTTATTCAGCAGGAACTGGGGCAACTACCGCATTTGGATCAAATGGTGGTGGCACAAATGTTGGGGCAATTCCCTTATCCGTTAATGCCCATGAAGGTTGCAATTCAAGTGAAGTTGCAGGGGAATCTGCAAGGGCACCTAATAATGCTTCTTTCCAAATAGGTCCCGGTAATGAACTTCCAAAAACTTGTTTGTATTTCTTACCGTTAATGGTGATGTTTTTCATTGGGTACTTGTAACCACCACGAGGATCTCCAACCCAAACAGCAGCAGAAATTTCTGGAGTAAAGCCCACAAACCAAACAGCAGCGGAGTCATTTGTTGTTCCAGTTTTTCCACCAGCTTCTCTACCCAAAGTCATTCTTGCTCCGGTTCTTCCTTCAATGCCACCATCAATAACGTTTGTGAGCATTAAAGCTGCAGTATCTGCAGTTCCTGGATCTACAACAGAATTGCAAACTTTTTTCGATAGTGGAATTTCTTCACCATCTCTAGTCATGATTTCTGTAATAACAATTGCTGGACAATGTGTGCCGTGATTTGCAAAAACTGAAACTGCTGAAGCCATCATCAAAGGAGTAACAGGAGCTGTTCCTAAAGTAAATGACGGAACTCTTTCTAAGGGTTGACCTTTACCAGTTTTAACACCAAGTTTTTCTGCAATATCAACTGGTCGACAAAGTCCAGTTAATTCTTCTAATCCCATGAAATAAGTGTTAACAGAATAAGCAAGACCTTGATTCATATCAAAAATTCCAGAACGAGTTGAGTTGTTAACCGTGTAAGGTTCAAATACCGGAGCACCTTCTTCACAAGCTGTGAAGTTAGTAAAAGTTTTTGGAGTATTTGCATCCAACATAGTTGCCGGACCATAACCTTGTTCAAGAGCTGCAAGAAGAGTGAAAACTTTAAAAGTAGATCCAGCTTGCATTCCAGCTGTTCCACCATGTTGAGCATCAACGTTGTAGTTATAAGTGGTGTTACCTAAACCATCTGTGCCCCAAGTTCTATTTTGAGCCATGGCAATTACTTCACCAGTTTTAGAATTAACCATTGATATTGCTGCAGCTTTTTGACTTGGGTCATCTCGAGGAATGTATTTATCAACTGCACTTTGAGCAGACTCTTGAGCTTTTAAATTAAGTGTGGTTGTAATTTTGGCTCCAGATTCTCTTAAGAATCTGTCTCTTTCTTCTTGGGATTCTCCAAATGCTGGATCATTTCTCACAACTTGCACAACATAGTCACAGAAATACGGGGAGATAGAACCTGTGCAACCATTTCTAATTGGGGTTGGATTCAAATAAGTTTTAACAGAGATTTTCTTTAGATTCTCAGCTTCACCTGAGTCAAGGTAATTATTAACAACCATGCGATCCAAAACTTGGTTTCGACGGTTTTCATTTCGAGCTGGATTTCTAATTGGGTCATAACCTGTTGGCTGCTGCACAATTCCTGCAATAGTGGCAGCTTCAATTACAGTTAAATCAATTGCTGATTTAGAGAAATATCTTTTCGCTGCTGCTTCAACGCCATGTGCACCTGCACCGAAATAAGAAATATTTAAATAACCTGACAATATTTCTTCTTTAGAATTAGTTCGCTCAATAGCTAAGGAATACCGCATTTCACGAAGCTTTCTAGCAATTGTTTTAGCTTTTGCAGCTGCTGCTTCTTCAGGAGTTTTGGCACTTAAAACAAGAGAGTTCTTTACATATTGTTGAGTTAAGGTAGATCCACCTTGCACAACTCCACCACTAATTTGATTTGTTACATAAGCTCTAACAGTTCCACGAAAATCAATTCCATTGTGTTCATAAAATCTTGAATCCTCAATTGCTAAAATTGCTTCTTGCATTGGTTTAGAAATTTGATCAATTGTTACTTCAACTCGGTTTTGTTGATAAAGATCCGCAATCGGAGTTCCATCAGCTGCCAAGATTCGAGTGCTTTCAGGCAATGGCAAAGTTTGTAAATTCAACGGCAAAGAATCAGCTGCAGCATTGGCATCAACAATTGTTTGGGAAGCAATGGCAAGTGCTGGAATTCCACCAACAAAAAGAACTCCACCTAAAAGAAGTGTGGCAATTCCTACTAAGCGACCAATACTGGGGAGGTCTTGAGGTTTTTTACGCCAAAAATTCTCGAAAAAATTCTTCATCCCTTCTAACTTATTACTTCAAAGAACCAGAGGGTAAGGTCGACTCATGACCAAGTGGGAATACGTGACCGTACCGGTGCTGATTCATGCCACCAAGCAAATTTTGGATAACTGGGGCAGCGAAGGCTGGGAGCTAGTTCAGATAGTTCCTGGGGCAAATCCGGAAAACTTAGTGGCTTATTTCAAGAGAGCAGTTAACTAACTTACTTCTGCTTTTCCTTCATAAATTCATAAAC
>JAPLAV010000024.1 GCA_026393095.1 Actinomycetota bacterium
AAGAGCTCCTGGTAAAGGGGAAACTGGTCGACCATTAAATAAAAATGGTGAAGAATTACTTTCTCAATTAAGTGCTGCTAAAACTAGACCTTTATGGAGAATTTTAGTTGCCTTATCAATTAGACACGTTGGTCCAACTGCTGCTCAAGCCTTAGCCCGAGAATTTAAGTCGCTAGAAAATATTGCTAATTCGCCATTGGAAAAACTCTCTGAAGTAAATGGAGTAGGTGAAGTAATTGGAATTGCAGTTAAAGAATGGTTTAGTGAAGATTGGCATAAAGAAATTGTCGGCAAATGGGCACGAGCCGGAGTAAGAATTAAAGATGATGAAGTAACTGGTCCTCAGCCATTGAAAGATATGAATTTTGTAATAACTGGGTCTGTGCCAAATCTTTCTCGAGATGGTGCCACCAACGCAGTTCTGGAAAGAGGTGGGAAAGTTTCAGGATCTGTCAGCAAAAACACCACGATGTTGGTTTATGGCAGAGCTGATGGCAGTAAATATTCCAAGGCTGTTTCACTTGGAATCCCCAAATTAGATGCAGAAAACTTTGAAGTTTTGCTAAATAAAGGCTTTTCAGAAGCGCTGAAACTTGCAACAACTGACTAAAGAATAAGATATAAAACGTGTCGAGAATAACCCGTGAAGAAGTTGCTAACTTAGCAAGATTAGCTCGACTTGATTTAGCTGAATCTGAATTAGATGAATATGCCCAACAATTAGAAATTATCCTTGAATCAGTTGCCAAGGTTGGCGAAGTATCAACTAAAGATGTTAAACCAATGTCTCATGCCACAGGATTAGTAAATATTTTCCGTGAAGATATAACTAAAGAATCTTTAAAAAGAGAAGAAATACTTCGATCAGCTCCTGCCTCAGAAGATGATCGATTCCGAGTTCCTCGCATTTTGGATGAGGAATAAATGTCAGATTTAACCAAGCTAAGTGCTCTTGAATTAAGTAGTGAATTAACTAAAGGCTCAGTAAGTGCTGTTGAGGTAACAAAAGCTCATCTTGATCGAATTGATTCTTTAGATAAATCTGTCCAATCTTTCTTGCACGTTGATAAAACTGGTGCAATAAAGCAAGCAGAAGAAGTAGATAAAAACAGAAAAGAAAATAAGAAAGTTTCTGCTCTAGCTGGTGTTCCATTAGCACTGAAAGATGTGTTAACTCAACAAGGTGTGCCAACTACTTGTGGTTCAAAAATATTAGAGGGTTGGATTCCTCCGTATGATTCAACAGTTGTTAAGAAATTAAAGAGTGCAGGAATTGTAATTCTTGGAAAAACAAACATGGATGAATTTGCTATGGGTTCATCAACTGAAAACAGTGCATATTTTCCAACTAAGAATCCTTGGGATTTAACAAAAATTCCTGGTGGTTCATCTGGTGGTTCTTCTGCAGCAGTATCTGCTTTTTTTGCACCTCTTGCAATAGGAACAGATACTGGTGGATCAATTAGACAACCTGCTGCAGTGACTGGAATTGTGGGAGCAAAACCAAGTTATGGTGGCGTATCTCGTTTTGGATTAGTTGCATTCGCATCTTCACTAGATCAAGCAGGACCATTTGCTCGAACAGTTTTAGATTGCGCAATGTTGCATGAAGTTATGGCAGGACATGATCCTTTAGATTCAACCAGCATTAATCAACCAGTTCCAGATGTTGTGAGTGCTGCCAAATTACAAGATGTTAAAGGTATGAAAATTGGCATTATTAAGGAATTAGGTGGCGAAGGTTGGCAAACTGGAGTCTTAAATAGATTCAATGAATCTGTTGAATTACTTAAATCAATGGGTGCCCAAGTTAAAGAAATATCAATTCCGCATTCACTTTATGCTTTAGCAACTTATTATTTAATTGCTCCAAGTGAGGCTTCAAGTAACCTGGCTCGTTTTGATGGCATGCGTTATGGCTTAAGAGTTGATGATGGCAATTTCAGTGCCGAAGAAGTAATGAATAAAACTCGTGAAAAAGGTTTTGGTAAAGAAGTAAAAAGAAGAATTATGATCGGAACTTACGCATTATCTTCTGGTTATTACCACGCCTATTACGCTCAAGCACAAAAGGTTCGAGCTTTAATTGCTCAAGACTTAACTAATGCTTTTAAAGAAGTTGATGTATTAATTTCTCCAACTTCGCCAACAACTGCTTGGGGATTAGGCGAAAGAGTAAATAATCCAATGGCAATGTATTTGGCAGATCTTGCAACTTTGCCACCATCGTTGGCTGGAATTCCTGCAATGAGTGTGCCAATTGGATTAGCTGATGAAGATAAATTACCTGTTGGTTTGCAAATTGTTGCACCATTTATGAATGATGATCGAATGTATCGAGTAGGTGGAGCAATTGAAGCGTCATTGAAAACTAAATGGAATGGTCTCTTAATTGATCAAGCACCTGCTTTAGGTGGTGCAAAATGAGTACTTATGACGAAGCCATAAAGAAATATGATCCTGTATTAGGTTTAGAAACTCACGTTGAATTATCAACTAATTCAAAAATGTTTTGTGGTTGCTCCACAGAATTTGGAGCAGAACCAAATACACAAACCTGCCCAACTTGTTTAGGTTTACCAGGATCTTTACCGGTAGCAAATGCCATCGGTATTGAATCAACAATTCGAATTGGATTAGCACTTAACTGCTCAATTGCTGCTTATTCCAGATTTGCCCGTAAAAACTATTTCTATCCTGATATGCCTAAAGATTTTCAAACCAGTCAATATGACGAACCACTTTGCTCAAACGGTTATTTAGATGTTTTGGTTGATACCGAAGATGGAACAAAGCCATTTAGAGTTGAAATTGAAAGAGTGCACTTAGAAGAAGACACTGGAAAACTAACTCACGCAGGGGGCACAACTGGAAGAATTCATGGTGCAGATTATTCATTAGTTGATTACAACCGCGCGGGTATTCCATTAGTTGAAATTGTTACTAAACCAGTTCCAGATACTGGTGAATATGCACCACTTGTGGCAAAAGCTTATGTAACAGAATTAAGAGATTTATTGCGTGGATTAAACGTTTCAGATGTGCGCATGGAAGAAGGTTCTCTGCGCTGTGACGTAAACCTTTCTCTTACTCCAAAAGGATCAAAAACTTGGGGAACTAGAACTGAAACCAAAAACGTTAACTCACTTCGAAGTGTTGAAAGAGCCATTAAAAGCGAAATTGAAAGACAATCACTTGAACTTGATAAAGGTAACATAATTAAACAAGAAACAAGACATTTTCAAGAAGATACTGGCACCACAAGAAGTGGTCGAAGTAAAGAAGTTGCCGAAGAATATAGATATTTTCCTGAACCAGATCTTGTTCCAATTGCACCTGATAAAGCGTGGATTGAGAAACTTAAAAAAGATTTACCAGAACAACCTTCAATTAGAAGAACTCGTTTAGCAAAAGAGTGGAACTTCACAGATTTAGAAATGCGCGATGTGGCAACTCTTGGCGGAGTTGATTTAATTGCCGACACAATTGCTCAAGGAACTTCACCTGCGTCAGCTCGTAAATGGTGGGCAGGAGAGCTTTCAGGTCATGCTAGTAAAGCTGGTGTGGAATTGATTGATCTTAAAATTACCCCAACAGATATCGCACGAATTGATGCTTTAGTAAACGATGGCAAGTTAACTGACAAACTTGCTCGTCAAGTTATTGAAGCTGTATTAAATAGTGAAGGAAATCCGGACGAAGTTATCAAGAAAAGAAACCTTTCAGTTGTATCCGATGACTCAGCTTTAATCCCAGCAATAGAGGAAGCAATAGCAGCTAATCCTGATGCTGCAGCCAAAATTCGCGAAGGCAAAGTCCAAGTAGTTGGAGTAATCGTTGGTGCAGTCATGAAAACTACTGGTGGCAGTGCAGATGCCGCCAAGGTACGAGAGTTAGTTCTTAAAACTTTAGGTCAGTAAGCGCTTTTATTTCTATCTTGATATGGTTTAAATATGGCAAATAAACCTGGCGATATGAAACCTCGCAGTAAAGATGTAACTGAAGGTTTTGAACGCGCACCTGCAAGATCAATGCTTCGCGCTGTGGGAATGAAAGATGAAGATTTTAAAAAACCACAAATTGGTATTGCCTCTTCTTGGAATGAAATCACGCCTTGCAATATGTCACTTCGTCGTTTAGCTGAAAAAGCAAAAGCTGGAGTTTTTGCAGCAGGTGGTTTCCCAATGACATTTAATACGATTTCTGTCTCCGATGGAATTTCCATGGGACACGAAGGAATGCGTGCATCTTTAGTAAGTAGAGAAATTATTGCCGATTCTGTTGAATGCGTAATGCATGCAGAAAGATTAGACGGATCAGTTACTTTGGCAGGTTGTGACAAATCATTGCCAGGAATGTTAATGGCTGCAGCCAGATTAGATTTAGCAAACGTTTTTGTTTATAACGGATCAATTATGCCTGGAAATTTAAATGGTAAAGATTTAACAATTCAAGATGTGTTCGAAGGTGTTGGAGCTTGTGCTTTAGGAAAAATAACAGAATCTGAATTAGGTGAAATTGAAAGAGCAGCATGCCCTGGTGAAGGTGCATGTGGCGGAATGTTTACCGCAAACACAATGAGCTCAGTTGCTGAAGCTTTAGGAATGGCTCTGCCAGGAAGTGCTTCTGCTCCTGCAATTGATAGCAGACGAGATGCAGATGCTTATGCCGCTGGAGAAGCAGTTGTTAATTTAATTCGCTTAGGAATTACTGCCCGAGACATTATGACTAAGAAAGCATTTGAAAATGCAATTACAATTGTGATGGCTCTAGGCGGATCAACTAACGCCATTCTTCATTTACTTGCAATTGCTCATGAAGCAAATGTAGATTTAACTATTGATGATTACAACCGAATTGGTGATAAAACTCCTCACTTAGCTGACGTTAAACCTTTTGGTCGCTACGTAATGAATGATTTAGATAAAATCGGTGGAGTCCCAGTAGTTATGAAAGCTTTACTAGATGCAGGTTTAATTCACGGTGATGAAATAACTGTTACTGGAAAAACTGTTGCTGAAAACTTACAATCTATAAATCCACCAGATCCTGATGGAAAAATCATTCATGCAGTTAATAATCCAATACACAAAACTGGTGGACTTGTAATTCTTAAAGGTTCCCTTGCTCCAGAAGGTGCAGTTATTAAAGCTGCTTCTATTGAATCTCCAATATTTGAAGGAAC
>JAPLAV010000060.1 GCA_026393095.1 Actinomycetota bacterium
AATTAACTCCAGAATATCGTGCCCGTATTGATAAAACTTGGGGACCAGTAAGAGTTATCGCTGCAGCAAAAAGCAAAAATGGTTATGAAGTAGTTCTTCCGCTTTATACAATTATTGGCAACCTTTTTCATCCAGGCGCAAAACCAATTGAAAAAGAAACAATCATTGAAGCGTTGAAAATAGCAAATCTCGATGCATCTTTAATTGATGCTTATGACTCAACCGATTTTGATCAAGATTTAAGAGATTCCACCAAAGCAGCACTTGATTTAGTGGGAAGTGATGTGGGAACTCCAGTAATTTCTGTTGAGGGTGTGGCATTTTTTGGTCCAGTAATTACTCCAGCTCCAAAAGGTGCAGATGCATTAAAGCTTTGGGATGGCGTTGTGGCAGCAGCAAGTGTGCCAGGTTTCTTTGAATTAAAACGCACCCGAACTGCTCGACCACAATTTTAGATTAAGGAAAAAGTATGAAAATTCATTTAGGCTGCGACCATGCTGGATTTGAATTAAAAGAGAAAGTAGCAACTCATCTTAAAAATAAAGGTCATGAAGTAATTGATCATGGCGCAAAAACTTATGAAGCTTTAGATGATTATCCAGTTTTTTGTTTTCTAGCAGCCCAAGCTGCTGCTAAAGATCCAAGTTCACTGGCAATTGTCATTGGTGGATCTGGAAATGGTGAACAAATTGCTGCTAACAAAATAAAAGGTGTTAGAGCAGCCCTTGCTTGGAGTCCAGAGACAGCAAAACTTGCTCGCGAGCACAATAACGCCAATGTAATGGGAATTGGTGGTCGTATGCATTCTGAATCTGAATCATTAGCCATTGTTGATGCGTTTATCAACACCAATTTTTCAAATGACGAAAGACATATCCGACGAATCAATCAAATAAGTGGATATGAAACTAGTGGCAATATGCCACCGCTACCGAATTAGATTTTCTTTTATTTTGGAGCGGGTGACGGGAATCGAACCCGCATAGCCAGCTTGGAAGGCTGGAACTCTAGCCATTGAGCTACACCCGCAAAAGAATGCATGTTCATCTTAGGATTTCACTATTTCTGAACCTCACAGCAGAGTCATTAGCGTAAACAACTACGATTGAACAGCGCTCGCGGGGCGTAGCGTAGTGGCTAGCGCGCCTGCTTTGGGAGCAGGAGACCGGGAGTTCGAATCTCCCCGCCCCGACAAAAAAAGAAAAAATAATTCAAGGAGTGAATTAATAAATTGAAAAGCACAATAGAAAACCTGACACCAACTCGAATTAAAGTACAGGTGGAAGTGCCATTCTCAGAATTAAAACCAAGTCTTGATGCCGCATACCAAAAAATTGCGAGCCAAATTAGTGTTCCAGGTTTTAGAAAAGGAAAAGTTCCCACACAAGTAATTGATCAAAGAGTTGGTAGACCTGCTGTATTACAAGAAGCAATTAATGAAGCTGTACCAAAAGCTTATGCAGAAGCTCTTAAGGATAAAAAGGTTTATCCAATTGGTCGACCTAAAGTTGAAGTTGATGAACTGAAAGAGAATGAAGAACTTAAATTCAGCGCTGAAGTTGATGTCAGACCAGAGTTTGAAACTCCTAAATACAAAGGCTTGAAACTACAAGTTGAAAAAGCTCGCGATTTAGGCGAAGACGTCAAGAAACAACTAGAAGATTTACGCGGCAGATTCTCTACTCTTTCTGCAGTAGAAAGAGCTGTGAAAGACCAAGATGTTGTACTTCTTGATATCACTGGAACAAAAGACGATGTCCAAGTTAATGAATACTCAGGACAAGCTCTTGCCTACACAGTTGGCTCAAATGGATTAGTGCCAGGAGCAGATGAAGTATTAATTGGTACCAAAGCTGAACAAAATGTAAAACTTGATTTTACTCCAGAAGATGGTCCATTTAAAGACCAACAAATCAGTCTTGATATCACAGTAAATAGTGTGAATGAAAAAGTTCTACCAGATGCAGATGATGATTTTGCCAAGATGGCCAGTGAATTCGACACTTTGGAAGAATTGAAAAAAGATTTAGAAGAAAAAGTTAAACAATCAAGAATCATTGAACAAACTTATATGGCTCGAGAAAAAGCAGGCGATGCCTTAATTGCATTAATGACAAAAGTGCCGTTGCCAGAAAATGCAATTGAATCTGAATTTGAAGAACATTTCAAAGATGGTCATGGCGATGATGTGCATAAAGAAGAATTCAAAGTGGGATCAAGAAGATCCATGCAATCACAATTTGTGTTAGACAAGATTGCAGAAG
>JAPLAV010000100.1 GCA_026393095.1 Actinomycetota bacterium
GCATTCCCCACCTTTATCGCAAACTGGGCAATCAAGTGGATGATTAATAAGTAGAAATTCCATAACTCCGGCTTGTGCTTTTTCAGCAACTTCAGAAGTCATTTGTGTTTTAACAACCATTCCTTCAGTTAAAGGAATTGCGCATGATGGTTGTGGTTTTGGCATTCCTTCAATTTCAACTAAACACATACGACAAGCAGCAACTGGTGCTAGAGAAGGATGATCACAAAATCTAGGAACAAAAGTTCCCATTCTTTCTGCAGCTCTAATAATTAGTGTTCCTTTGGGAACTTGAACCTGAATTCCATCAATGGTGGCAGTGATTTGATTTTCAGTATTTGTTTGTTTATTGTCTGAAGTTAAGGTCATTTACACACCAGCTTTTTCAAAAATAGTTGTGGCACTTGGTGGAAATGATGCATCAGCAGAAGTTCTGGTTGCTTCACGGAATTCGTCAGCAAAATATTTCATAGCTCCTGGAAATGGTGTTGCTGCCGCATCGCCTAGTGCACAGAATGATCTGCCTGCAATTTGACCGCACACATCATTAATTACTTCTAATTCTTCTTCTTTACCTTTACCGTGTTCAAACTTTTCCAAAACTCCAGTAATCCAATAAGTACCTTCACGACATGGAGTGCATTTGCCACATGATTCGTGTTTATAAAATTCAAGCCATCTAGTAACAGCTTTTACAACACTTGTGGTGTGATCAAACATCATTGGTGTTCCTGTGCCAAGCATTGTTCCTGCCGCAGCTAAATCTTCATAAGTCATTGGAATATCAATGTGATCTGGTGTCAACATTGGAACAGATGATCCACCTGGAATCCAAAACTTTAATTTACTTCCCTTGCGCATTCCACCGGCATAATCAAGTAGTTCACTCATTGTTGTACCAAGTGCTGCTTCAAAAATTCCAGGACGATTAACGTGACCTGATACTGCAAATAATTTAAATCCAGGAGATTTTTCTGTCCCCATTGATTTGAACCAATCAGCGCCATTCAAAATAATTGAAGGAACACTTGCCAAAGTTTCAGCATTATTTACAACTGTTGGGGATGCATAAAGTCCTGCAACTGCTGGAAATGGTGGCTTTAATCTTGGTTGACCTCGTCGACCTTCCAATGAATCAAGTAGTGCTGTTTCTTCTCCGCAAATATAAGCACCAGCTCCTGCATGAACTACAACTTCTAAATTAAATCCTGATCCTTGAATATTTTTACCTAGTAAACCTTCTGCATAAGCTTGTTCAACAGCATTCATGACTCTTCTTATTACGTGTGGAACTTCTCCACGAATATAAATAAATGCGTGATTTGCTCTAATTGCATATGAAGCAATTGCTATTCCTTCAACTAATGAATGCGGGTTAGCAAGCATCAACGGAATATCTTTACAAGCACCCGGTTCTGATTCATCTGCGTTAACAACTAAGTAATGGGGTTTGCCATCATTTTGAGGAACAAATGACCACTTCATTCCAGTTGGAAAACCTGCACCACCACGACCACGTAAACCAGAATCCTTAACAATTCCAATTACTTCATCTGGTGTCATTTTTAGTGAATTCTTTAATGCAACATAACCACCATGTTTTTTATAACTTTCAATTTCAAATGATTTTGGATCATCCCAATGGGCGGTAAGAACAGGTGTCAATGCCATTTTATTTTGCACCCTTTCCAATTGGTGCCGACATTTTTCTTTCTTTTGCAACTCTTAAACCAGCAAGCATTGAATCATCAGCTAATGGTGATTCTTGATATTTACCATCATTAATACCTGCTAAGACTCTTTGCGAATCAGAAATAGAAGTAATCTGTACACCCCGTGTTGATTGAACTGGTGCACCAATTTTTAGTTTGTCAATTAAATCTCTTAAAAGTGTTGGATTCATTGAATCCATAAATTCCCAATTAACTGTCATAACTGGTGCCACAGTGCAAGCTGCTTGGCATTCAATTCTTTCTAAAGTAAATAATCCATCAGCAGTGGTTTCGTCGTGTCCAATTCCTAAAGTGTCTGTCAATTCTTTCCATAAATCATCGCCACCAAGTAATGCACATAATGTGTTTACACAAACACCAATGTGATGTTTACCCATGGGAAATCTTTTGTACATTGTGTAAAAAGTTGCCACTGCTGCAACTTCTGCTGGAGTTAAATCCAAAACTTTCGCACAAACTTGAATTCCTGCTGGAGAAACCATTCCTTGAATCGATTGCACATAATGCAGCATTGGTAGTAATGCTGATCTTCTTTCAGGATATTTTGCAGCCAATGTTTCTAAAGTTTTAATATCTTCGTCTGTAATTGTTTTAATACTCATCGGTCAACACCACCCATCACAGGATCAATTGAGGCAACAGCTGCAACGATGTCGGCAACTTGACCGCCTTCACCCATTGGTCCAACTGCTTGCAAATTATTAAAAGATGGATCGCGAAAATGTACTCGATAAGGTTTCGTTCCACCATCACTAATTACTAATGCACCAAGCTCCCCTCGAGGTGATTCAATTGCCACATAAGCCTGTCCGGCTGGAACTTTAAATCCTTCTGTTACAAGTTTGAAATGGTGAATCAAAGATTCCATTGATTGGCCCATAATTTTTCTGATGTGATCAAGTGAATTACCTAAACCATCTGAACCCAGAGCTAATTGAGCAGGCCAGGCAATTGATTTGTCTTCAACCATTACTGGTCCTGGTTTTAAACGAGCGAGAGCTTGTTCAACAATTTTTAATGATTCATTCATTTCACGCATTCTGATTAAGAATCGACCATAAGTATCACTGGTATTTTCCGTGATCACATCAAATTCATAATTTTCATAACCACAATATGGTTGAGTTTTTCTTAAATCCCAAGGCAAACCTGTTGATCTCAAAACTGGACCTGTAATTCCAAGTGCCATGCAACCTGTTAAATCAAGAACTCCCACACCTTTTGTTCGAGCAGTCCACACTGTGTTATCAACCAAAATATTGTAATTATCTTTAAATCTCTTTCTTAATAATTTAATTGTCTCTTCAATTTTCTTTTCAGCTCCTGCAGGTAGATCTACTGCAACGCCTCCTGGTCTGACATAAGCCATATTCATTCTTAAACCTGTGATCATTTCGAAAAGATCAAGAATTACTTCTCTATCCCTAAAACCATTTGTCATTGCAGTTAAAGCACCAAGTTCCATTCCACCAGTTGCTAGAGCAACAAGGTGAGAAGAAATTCTGTTTAACTCCATCAACATCACTCGAATTGTGTTAGCTCGTTCTGGAATTTGGTCTGTAATTCCTAGTAACTTCTCAACTGCTAAGCAGTATGCAGTTTCATTAAATATTGGTGCTAAATAATCCATACGTGTTACATAAGTGGTTCCTTGAACCCAAGAACGAAATTCCATGTTTTTTTCAATACCGGTATGTAAGTAACCAATTCCGCAACGAGCTTCAGTAACTGTTTCGCCATCTAATTCAAGAATTAAGCGAAGTACTCCGTGTGTGGATGGATGTTGTGGTCCCATGTTGACAACGATTCGTTCGCGTTCACCATTTGGTGCACCAAGAACTGTGTCCCAATCTCCACCAGAAAGTGTGTAAACACGTCCTTGTGTTGTTTCGTATGAACCAGAAAAAATATCGGTACTCATCCGCTGTAACTTCTTCTGTTATCGGGCGCAGGAATTACTGCACCTTTATATTCAACTGGAATCCCGCCAAGTGGATAATCTTTTCTTTGAGGAAAGCCAACCCAATCATCTGGCATTTCAATTCTTGTCAAAGATGGATGACCATCAAAGATAATTCCAAAGAAATCATAAGTTTCTCTTTCATGCCAATTATTTGAAGGATAAATGTCAGTGATTGATGGAATGTGTGGATTATTTTCAGGAGTTACTACTTCAAGTAATACTCTTCTATTATTTGTGATTGAAACAAACGGATAAATTGCGTGAAGCTCACGATCTTTTTCTTTTGGCCAGTGAACTCCTGCTACACCCATACACATTTCAAAGCGAAGAGTTGGATCATCTCTTAGCACGCGAGCGACAGCTTTTAAATGTTCTTTTCTAACCATAAAAGTTAGTTGATCAACTTGAACTACAACTCTTTCAATTGCTTGTTCAAAAGTTACCTTTTGAGAAGGTAAAGCTTTTTCTAAAGCATCAGCAATTTCATCAAAATAGCTTCCATAAGGTCTTTGCGCACTTGGTGCTGCTTGGATTGTTGTAACTAATCCACCAAAACCTGAAGTGTCTCCTGCTGATGTTGAACTTCCAAATGCTCCCTTAACAACATCTTTTAAGATTGGGGTTTCGTTTGAATTGACTATTTCTTTGTCACTCATGAAAGCAAACCCTTTAATTCAATAAGTGGTGATTCTTTTAAGCCTTTATCTTCTAAGTTAATTACTTGCTTAACTCTTTGCTTACCAAGTTTCATATCTTGGATTTGATCGTGAATCTTTAAAATTGCATCCATCAACATTTCAGGTCTTGGTGGACAACCTGGTAAATACATATCAACTGGAACAACGTGATCTACACCTTGCACGATTGCGTAGTTATTAAACATTCCACCTGATGATGCACAAACTCCCATAGCTAAAACCCATTTTGGATCTGCCATTTGATCATAAATTTGTCGCAACACTGGTGCCATTTTTTGGCTAACTCGTCCTGCCACAATCATTAAATCTGCTTGTCTTGGACTTGCTCTAAAAACTTCCATTCCAAATCTTGCTAAGTCATATCGTCCAGCACCTGTTGCCATCATTTCAATTGCACAACAAGCTAAACCAAATGTGGCAGGCCACAAAGATGATTTACGAACATAACCTGCAAGTTGTTCAACTGAAGTTAAAAGAACTCCACTTGGTAATTTCTCTTCAATACCCATTTATTCCCACTCAAGTCCCCCGCGACGCCAAACATATGCGTACGCGATAAAAACTGTTCCGATGAACAGCAGCATTTCAACAACACCAAAGAATCCAAGTTGATCAAATGTGACCGCCCATGGATACAAGAAAACAATTTCAATATCAAAAACAATAAATAACATTGCAGTTAAGTAGTACTTAATTGGAAATCTTCCACCACCTACAGGTTGTGGAGTTGGTTCAATTCCGCATTCGTAAGCAGAAAGTTTTGCTCTGTTATAAACCTTAGGCCCAGCTAATGCCCCGGCGCCTAATGAGAAAGCTGCAAAAGCAAAAGCGATTCCACCTAGCCCAACGATTGGCCAAGCGACATTCACTTATTACTCCTTCTACTTTTGAGAAATCAAGATTTAATACTTCAAGTAACTCGAGTCTAATGTTTGCCCCACCCAGATTTTGGACACCGGGTCGATTGTGCACTTGTGCATTTGTGCCTTAGTTATTTGGCTTATTTTTGTTGAAAATGTCATGAGAGATTATGCAGCGGGTGCGATTTTTGTTAAAGCGGTAATAATTCGATCGGACTTTGTTTTACCAGTCGTGCTGTAAAGATTTGCTAACAATTTCAAAGTAAAGCGCATAAGTGGTTTTGAGGCCATGCCATATTTTGTGGCAACTTGCATAATTTGAGGATTACCAATGAGTTTCACAAAAACTCTACCTAATGTGTAATAACTTCCTAAATGATCTTTAAGAGCTACAGGATATTTATGTAATTCTGTTTCCATGGCAAAAGATGAATTTGCTTTAACTGCTTTTTCAATTACTTCTGCAGCAACTTGTCCTGTTTCCATTGCATATGCAATTCCTTCACCGTTGAATGGATTAACCATTCCTCCAGAATCACCAACTAGCAACATTCCTTTTATGTAATGAGGTTGACGATTAAATCCCATTGGTAAAGCTGCGCCACGAACTTGTTGTGTCATGTTTTCATCTCGATAACCCCATTCTTCTGGAGTCTGATCAAGCCAACGTTTTAGTAAATCTTTGTAATCAATACTTTGAAATACTGGAGAGGAATCAAGGATTCCTAAACCAACATTGGAAGTTCCATCTCCCATTCCAAAAATCCAACCGTAACCTGGCAACAATTTATTATCATCTTTAAGTTCTAACCATGACTCTAAATAATCATCATGAGTTCTAGGACTCTTGTAATAAGTTCTAACTGCAACACCCATTGGTCTGTCATCTCGTCTTTCTAAACCAAGAGCTAATGCCATACGACTTGATACGCCATCTGCTGCCACAACAACTTTTGCAAAATGTTTTGATTCAGATCCGTCAGGATTCTTTGTTGTTACCCCAATCATGCGTCCAGTTTTTTCATCCATGATTGGTCCAGTCACTCTGGTTTTTTCATGTAAACGAACTCCACGTTTTTGTGCAGTTCTAGCAAGTAATTCATCAAAATCAGATCTTGGTCTGACTAATCCATAATTAGGAAAACC
>JAPLAV010000023.1 GCA_026393095.1 Actinomycetota bacterium
GGTTTCATTTAGGCAGTAAGCCAAGATTTAAGGGATGTGTAGACATCTTCAATTTGTTTAATCTTTACAACTTCGTCAGGATGATGTGCCAAGTTTGGATCTCCAGGACCAAAATTAATTGCTGGAATTCCAGCTGCAGCAAAACGTGCCACATCTGTCCATCCAAATTTTGGTGCAATATCTGTGCCAATTTTTGATACAAAGTCTTTTATTAATTCATTATCTAATCCGGTTGGTGCTCCTGAGGCTGCATCCATTAATTGAAAGTTGAAATCTTTAAATAGTTTTTTCATGTTTTCTTCGGCTTGTGCGGGTGTTGTATCGGGAGCAAAGCGATGATTAATTGTCATGGTTACTGAATCTGGTACAACATTTCCTGCTACTCCACCATTTATTTTTACCGCTTGTAATCCTTCTCGGAATTTATAACCATCAATTACTGGTTCACGTGACTTATATGAATTCAAAATTTCTAGAACTGGAGTTAAGGCATGAATCGCATTTTCTCCATTCCACCATCTTGCAGAATGAGATCTTGTTCCTTTAGCCCCTACTTCAAAACGAAGAGAACCTTGGCAACCAACTTCAATGATTCCATTAGTTGGTTCCATTAAAATCGCAAAATCACATTTCAATAAATCTTTTGCTTCTTTAGTTATAAGTTCTAGCCCGTTATATTTAGTTTCAATTTCTTCTGCCTCATAAAACAAATAAGTAATGTCATATTTTGCGTTACTTAATTGGCTAGCTAGTTTTAAAGCAGCTGCCACTCCACTTTTCATATCTACTGCACCTAAACCAATAACTTCGGTGTCAGTTTTTTTACCAGGAAAATTCTTATTGACAGGAACTGTGTCGAGATGTCCTGCTATTACTACTCGTTTACTGTGTCCAAAATTTGTTTGGGCAATAACTGAATTACTAATTCTAGAAACCTTTAAATGTTTAACTTCTGACAAAGCGGCTTGGACCAAATCGGCAATTGCCTTCTCGTCCTTGGAAACACTTGCAATATTGACAAGATCAAGGGTTAACCCACCAAGTTCTTGATCTATTTTCAACACGTTCCTATTCTGCCAACAGGCCAACCCTTATGTGACCATTAACCCCAAGTAAGAGATAGTTTTGACTCATGAGTTTTATAACCGAAGCCGCAAGTGCGATAGGTATTGCCACTATTGATGGCAAGAAAACACTTGACGTTTGGTACCCAAACCCAGCTTTGAATTCATCCCCTATCCAAATACTTGATGCAACCTCTCATGAAAGAAAAGATTCGGTTAGAGGTTGTGAATTAAAAGTTGTTAAAACCATAATTAAAGATTTATCAAAACCTGCTGAAAATGTAGAAGATGCATATTTGCGTCTGCATTTGCTTTCTCATCGGTTAGTTAAACCTAGAACAATTAATCTTGAAGGAATTTTTGCAATTCTAAATAACGTTGCTTGGACAACTATTGGTCCAGTTTTGCCAGACAAAGTTGAACAAGTAAGAGCCACAGCTAAAAAAGCTGGTCAGCATTTAACAATATTTTCAGTTGATAAATTTCCCCGCATGCTTGATTATGTTGTACCAAGTGGTGTTCGAATTGCAGATGCAGATCGTGTTCGCTTAGGAGCTCATCTTGCATCTGGCACAACAGTGATGCATGAAGGATTTGTTAACTTCAATGCTGGAACTTTAGGTACTTCAATGGTTGAAGGAAGAATTTCTGCAGGAGTTGTAGTTGGCGATGATTCAGATATTGGTGGTGGTGCCTCAATTATGGGAACACTTTCTGGTGGCGGACAAGAAGTAATTAGTGTGGGCGAAAAATGTTTAATTGGTGCTAATGCTGGACTAGGCATAAGCCTGGGCGATAACTGTGTGGTGGAGGCAGGACTTTATTTAACTGCTGGATCAAAAGTATTGCTGCCAGATGCAAAAATTGTTAAAGCCAAAGAACTATCTGGTGGTAATAATTTGCTTTTCAGAAGAAATTCTCAAACAGGTGCAATCGAAGCTCAAACTAGAACAGGTAGTTGGGGCGGACTGAATTCAGTCCTACATAAGAACTAAATTTCGTTAACTAAGTAACTTACTTCGCTATTTGATATTGAAAAATCTGAAGCAATAACTCTAGATTTTGAGTACTTTAGAAAGTCCGTAACTAAATTATCTATTTTTGAAACAACTTTGTTTCCTTGTTTATTCTTAACATTTGCCAAGGTGGCATCAGAAATAGTTCTTAACGAACTAGCTGAAGCTAGGAATTTTTCAATATCTGCTTGGCTTCCTTGATCTAGTAAGTTTTGTAATTTGGCTAGATTTTCTCCTAGATTTTCCACAACTCTAGATAATGATTTCCTATTAGGCCAAACTATTTCTGCTGTTCTTTCTGCTGGAGAAGTTGTAACTCGAGTTAAGTCTCTAAAGCTTCCTCCTGCTAGTAATTGAGCAAGTTGAGCAAATTCAGATTCGCCCACACTTTTGGCATAAGCAGAAGCAACAACGTGAGCAAGGTGACTACTTAAAACTACAGATTCATCGTGTTCATGTGGATCAACTGGAACAACAAATCCACCTAATTCACAAATTATATTTATTACTACAGCTAATGCTTCTTTGTTAGTTTCACTTACAACTGACACTGCCCAAGGTGCATCAATGAATAAATCTTTATTTGCACTACTAAATCCTGCTTCATTAGATCCAGCCATGGGATGAGTTCCGACATAATTTAATCCTTGTCCAGCAATTAGTAGTGGAGCTTTTACTGAACAAATATCTGCCACAATTCCTGAGAAATTAATCTTTTTTAATTCTCTTAATGTTTCTTCACTTTGTGTTGTAGGTGCTGCCACAATTACTAGCTCTGCTTGGTTTACACAAGTTTTTAAATCTGATGCAATATTTATTCCAGATTTTGTGGCTTGGACTTGAGTATTTTTGTCAGGATCAAATCCTGTGATTTGATGTTTACTTTTTAATCCTTGGGCAATTGATCCACCGATTAGGCCTAAGCCAACAATTGAAATCTTCATATTTTAATTTGAATTAATTAACGTGGAACTTCAGTTGCCGCTTTAACTAAACGATCAACCCATTCTTTTAATACATCTGAAGTAACACTTCCAGGTGGCAATGATTCGCCAACGCGAGCAGAACTAATTTCTGGATTCATTGGGTATGAGCCAAGAACTTTTACTGCCGCACCTAAATTGCTGACATCCATAATTGCTGCTTGCAAAGTTGGTTCACCAATATGTCCTCGAGTAGAAATCATGAAGGTGTATTCACCTAGTCGAGTTTTTAATGGTCTGGAACTAATTGAAGTTAAACCAATATCTCTTTTAGCAAAACAGGTCAAAATGTCTGATAATAATCCATTTCGATCAGCAACTGGAGTGATAACCAAAGTGGTTTTGTCATGACCAGTTGGGGATGAAAGATTACGGGAAATTAATGCCATTCTGGTTTTTCCACCAGCAAAATCTTCTAATCTTGTTTGCTTAACAAATAAACCAAAGGTGTCAGCACCTTTTGTAGCAGCAATTGCAGCTAAACCTGGTTCTTTTCTTTCGGCCACAATTCGACATGCATCAGCAGTGGATGCTGTGAATTCAACTTCTATTTTGTTAGCTTTCAAATATTCTTTACATTGGGCAGCTGCATGTGGATGAGTTAATACTTTTGTGACAGGTTCATTCTTAGTAGAAGATGGCACTGCGAGCACAAATGAAATAGGAACAACTATTTCTTCATTAATAAAACATTGTGCAGCACGAAAAATTAATTCATCAAGAGTACTTAGAACATCGCCTTCCACAGAATTTTCTAAAGGAACTAATCCTGCATCAGCACTTCCTGATTCAACTGCA
>JAPLAV010000029.1 GCA_026393095.1 Actinomycetota bacterium
AGCTGGTTTAACAAGTGCGATCATGGATGCAAGAACAAAAGAAATTGGTACATCGGTGAGAGCTGCTGATTTGTTACTTGGAAATGATCCATGGGGTGGAAATTGGATTTCTGCTTTCAGAGCACAACAACCAAGTGCCTAGATTAAATGGCTAAAGAAAAAATTGAACCTGAATTAGTTGAACATTCAGGGCTTGGTCGAGTTAAATTAGATTTTTCACCAAGTAATCAATCATTTAAAGTTCCACCTGGAGTAAGTGTGTTTGATGCTGCTTCTTGGAATGGAATTGCCATTGATTCAACTTGTGGTGGTCATGGAACGTGCAAAAAATGTAAAGTGCAAATCACTGAAGGTATTGTTCCAATTTCTAGATTAGATATTCGTGCATTTAGTCAAGAAGAATTAAAAAATGGTTGGCGCCTTGCTTGCGTGGCTCGAGCAACTGAAAATCTAGCAATCACAGTTCCTGCTATGACCACCAGACCAAAGGCTGCAACAGTAGGCGTTGGACGACAAGTAATTCTTAGACCAGCAGTACAAAAAAGATACCTAGAATTAACAGAACCAACTTTGCATGATCAAAGACCAGATATTCAAAGAGTGACAGATGGAATTGATGATCTAGAAGTTAGTGTTGAATTTGAAGTGTTACAGAAGCTTCCAACTATTTTAAGAAAGAATAATTTCAAAGTCACGGCTGTAATTGTTGATAATCTTTTAATTGATATCGAACCAGGTGATACAACTTCCTCAAGATTTGCAGTTGCTTACGATTTGGGAACAACCACCGTTGTGGCCACTTTGTTGGATTTGAATTCTGGAACACCTGTTGCTGTTAAATCAATGTTGAATAAACAACAGCCTTTTGGAGCAGATGTAATTTCAAGAATTTCTGCCACCATGCTTGATGCAACCGCTCTACAAAGATTAAGAGAAGCTGGTCAATCAACATTAAATGAACTGACTGATGAAGTTATTCAAGAAGCAGGAATTAGCAACTTAAATGTTTATGAAGTAGCAGTTGCAGGAAATGCCACAATGATTCAGTTAATTCTTGGTGTAGATCCAGAACCTGTTGGAGTTGCGCCATTTATAACGGCTACTCAAAGTTGGCCAGTACTAAACGCTAAAGAATTTGGCTTAGCAATACATCCACAAGCCCGCGCGTACGTCTTTCCATCTTTTGGGGCCTATGTGGGTGGAGACATTGTTGCTGGAGTGCTTGCCTCAGGAATGGATAGAGATAAAAGAGTAAGACTATTTATTGATGTGGGAACCAATTGCGAAATTGTTTTAAGTGATGGAAACACAATTTTAACAACTGCTGCTCCTGCTGGTCCTGCTTTCGAAGCAGCCTCAATTAAGTGCGGAATGAGAGCAGCAGATGGTGCTATTGAAGTTGTCAAAATCAGCAAAGAAGGTGTAACTCTTCAAGTTATTGGAGATGTTGAACCACAAGGAATGTGTGGTTCTGGATTAGTAGATGCAGTTGCGGAATTGGCAAAAATTGGAGTTTTAGATCAATCTGGACGCTTTGTTTCTCAAGAAGTGCTTGAAAAAGATTTTCCAAACTTAAGCAATAGGTTAATTACTCTTGAAAGTAACGAAAAAGCTTTTCTTCTGCACGGAGACAAAGAAGATCCCTTGGTTTTCTTAACTCAAAGAGATGTGCGCGAACTTCAATTCGCAAAAGCTTCAATTGCTACCGGTTGGAGGCTTTTGATGGAACAACTTAACTTGAACGATGAGGATATTCAGCAAGTTCTGTTGGCAGGTTCTTTTGGATCTTATTTGTCACCAGCTTCTGCGATTCAAATTGGATTAGTTCCAAAAATTCCGGTGATGAGAATTGTCAGTGCTGGAAACGTTGCAGGAGAAGGAGCCAAAATGGTGCTACTTTCTCAACCAGAAAGAAATGGAGCATCAGCTTTATTAAATGAAGTTGAGTATGTCGAGCTTTCTGATCGAGCTGACTTCAATGATAAATTTGTGTTGCAATTAGGATTTCCTATTTAGTTGGTTCGGTATCCGTTAATTGATAGTAATGGTATTGGTCATACCCAATTGGACCTAAATCTTTTATATCTATTTCTTTACCGTACTGAATTGTCAAATATTCCTTGATTGTCATGAAATCATCCTTATTTGTTGCCCAGTAAACATTACTTCCAAGTAAGTTTGCGTATAAATTGTCCGAATTAAAA
>JAPLAV010000094.1 GCA_026393095.1 Actinomycetota bacterium
CAAATATGGAAATGCCTGAATAAATAGATAAATTATTTAATTTTAAAGGTGCGTGAACTGAAGTCATTTAATATAACTTAGCAAAGATATATTTTAATTACAGCGAAGACATAGGTGCATCGGGTGCAGGTGGCCTAGATAACAAAACTTCTATGTTTCCTGTTAGCGACCAAGAGCCAGATTCAAAAGGAATAATGAATGCATCGCCTTTATTTATTGGGAAATTTCCTTGTTTTTCTGTGTTAATTTGGCCATTTCCTTGTGTAGCTAACAGGATTGAAAATCCTGGAGCAAATTCAAGGGATGCATTCTTTGGTCTTAATAAATGTGATCTGAAATAAGGTTCTGCTTGGACTGGCAACATCGAAGTCATAAGAGATGAATCATTCTCGGTAGAAACAACTAATTTCTCAACGTCTTCGCTTTTTAAGGCATCAAGATTTAGGGCTTGCAGAGCAAGATCAAATCCCAGATTTAAATGACCATCTTTTAAGCCATCAACGGCAAATCCTTCCCATTCCAAAAGAATGGAGAAATCTGTCGGCTCTTGCAATTCCAAAATGAATATTCCTTCAGCAATAGCATGAGGAATTCCTGCCGGAACTAGTATTCCTTCACCTGCTTTAACTGTTCTTTTATTTAATGAATCAATTAAACCTGTTGTGTCTTCTTTTTCAACCATGCTCTTAACATTTGACATTGTCATATTTGATTCAAAACCAATTCCAACCCATGCATCTTTTGGTGCTTCTAAAACAATCCAAGCTTCAGTTTTTCCATGTGGAACGCCAAGATGTTGTTTAGCAAAATTTCTTTTCGGATGATAATGAACTGGAAGTCTTTGATCTGGATCTAATAACTTAACTAGTATTTCAATACTTGCACCAAATCTATTTACATGAGCTTTGCCTAACCAAGATTCAGGATTGGTTGAAACACTTTCTTTTAAAGTTGTTCCATCTTCTAAAAGAGTTAAACCTTGATTTGCTGAACCAAATCTTGTTGTAGTTGATCCCAACCACTCTTCAGGTCTCATTGGTCCACCGGGACCATTTCTGAGTTTGCCAATTCTGTTGCCACCTTTATAGAAATGGTCGAATTGATTGGCAGCTAGTTTTATTGGCTGAGCAACTAACAATTTAGGAATTCTCCTTAGTTACTTTTTACTCTTGTTATAAGCATCTATTATTTTTTGCTTTTCTTCAATAAGTTTCTTAAGTTTATCTTCAGCTATTTGAGCGTCCTTGAGAACAGATTTGGCATTGGTTAAGGCTGAGTTTGCCTCTTTCAGCAATACTTCCAATTCACCTTTTCGACTGTTAGCTTCTTCTTTTTGTACCTCTAAGAGTTTTATTAATTCAATAGATTTTTTCATTATTCGATCTTGGGATTCAGCAAACAAACTCAAATGAACTAAATTCTCCGTAAATTCACTTGGTGAAGTTGAATTTAATAACACCGACAAAGTATCAAGGGATCCTTGCATGTAAAGAATTCTTATGGTATCAGTTACTTGAGATTGAGCATTTCTTGCTTCTGCTTCTCTTAATTCAATATCTTTAATTAACTCAGCCAATTCGTTTTGTGCTTTTTCAATTTCAGTCTTTATGTTTAAGTATTTCTTTCTTGACTCAGACGCTTGAGCTGCTGCTTGATCTGCCTTTTCACTAGCCGCTTTATATTGCGGAGTTAAAGCGGCAATATCTGCTGCTGCTTGTTGAGCACGATATGCAAATTCATCAAAACCACTTTGAGTTGGAATTCCACCGAGAGTGTCAGCTAAGGCAATATCAACTGCGCCAACAACATAGGTTGATTTCAATTTCATTCTTGCTTGAAAAGTTCTGCCAGATAAAGTTACAGATCCGCCATTGGAATCTTTGGCAACTAAAGTTTTTGCAGCACCGCTGGAATATCTTTCAACAACATCAATTGATTGCACATTTGATAAACCAAGAGCTGCCGCCATGGCACTTTGTGACATGCGCACTCCCCAACGAGAATTTGGATTTCGTGCATTTAATGACCAGTTGTCATCAACTGATTGACTCCAAGCAACATTTCCACCCCATGCATCAAGTGTGCTCATTGTTCTTCCACCAGTTGAAGAAGCAAAATATGCAGTAATAGCGTTACCGCCAAAAGTTAAAACTGCAGGTTGTCCTGCCCCATTTAATGCTGAATTAACGGCGTCTTTCCAAGCATCACTTTCTTTGGAATAACCAACATAAACTTGATCGGTTGCATTGTTATAAATATGACAACCACAATTTCCTCTTATGCCACTATTTGCTTTTCCTAATCCATAAGAACGTGATGCCACAACTTGTGCAACTAATGCAGATTTGGGCCAAGAAGAACTCATTTCTCCAATGCCTAAGACATATTCATCTGCTAAACGCATTGAAATAGAGGTATAAAGATCTGCTCTGCCGTCATTGTCGCCACCGTAAACAACATTTAATGTTCCGTATTTATATCTGTGTCCTGGTGAAGATAAAGCAGATCCAGCATTTGTGTCAGGAGTACCGCTGTTGGTATTAATTAATCCACTACCTGCACTGATTCGAAAAGATATTTTCTTACCAGCTCCTCTAGCTTCAGCTCTTCCGTCGTCACCACCACTTGTGACAACAGAATTACCATTTGATTCAATTCGAATAATTGTGCCACTACCAATTGTTGCAACTGGATTTCCATCAATTGACATTTCTAATTGTGCATCATCAGTTAACTTATCCAAGCGCACAAAAACAGCAGTTTTATCTTGACTAAGTCCTACAATGATTTGTTTATCAACGGGTGAATCACTTAAAGAAGTTCCTGGATAATAATGATTCAAAATATCTTGCCAACTTCTTCCATCTAATGCTTGTCCTAAAGCACCGTATTGACTTAACCCAACTCCATGTCCCCAGCCTGAACCAACAATGATCCACTCATTTGGCACTGCATTAGCAGCAGGTGTGAAAAGGCTGGAAGTAATCAGAGAAAAAATAGCACCACTAATTAAGAGATTGCGCTTATGATTTTTGGTTTTCATTTGCGCTATTTCTTTATTACGTAGCAGCTGGATAGCCAGCTAGAGCAAGTAATTCTTCGGCTGAACCGGCAAAAACGTTTAGATCAATTCCTCTTGATGAAACTCCAAAAGTTCCTCCTGGACCAGTTTGGGAATATTGCCAAAATGTCCAACGCAAATTACATCCATCGCCTGTCCAAACAGTATTTAAACAACCAGCTTTTGGTGAAACACCGGGATTTGAAACATCAAAATAATTAGCAGCCCACAAAGGATAATTTGCAAGGGACGCATCACTACTTAAATGATTCTTTAAAAATGTTGGGTTTGAATAAATAATTGGTAGTTTTCCTGTTGCATTAGCAACTTTTTCTAACCAAGTTTTAACAAATGCGAGAGCTTCAGCATCTGAAACATTTCGAGGAACTCCTGCTTGTTCAATATCTAAAACTAAAGGCAAGGTTCCTTGAGAATAACCACCATGAGCATTCCATCTAGAAATCATTAAATCTGCTTGATCGTTAGCAGCACTAATTACTGCATTCATGTCGTCAGTGTTTGGAATTTGAGCAAAGTGATATTGACCAACTAATAGTCCAGCAGCTTTTGCTTGAGGGATCCATTGATCTGCATAAGGTACAGCTCGACCATGTGCATTAGGTCCACCGTCAGAAGATTTAACAAAAACAAATCTTGCACCTGCTGCATACATCTTCGCAAAATTTATATTTCCTTGATAACGAGAAATATCAACACCTAAAATTCGACCATTAGGTCCAAGTCCTTCAATTCTTGGTACTACAGCTACTTCTTGTTCGTCACTTTCTGTGGCAACAGTGATTCCTGAAGTTGTCACAACGCGGTATTTATATTTTGCAGTTTTTCTAGATGCGTTTACTGTGAAATTAAAAGTTCCATCAGCAGCAGTTTTTGAAGAAGCTTTTTTTACCCACTTCTTTTTCTTCGCGTCAAAAATTTGTAATTGTAATCCAACTTTATTTGCTGGTGGATTAATTGTTCCTACAAAACCAATTGGATTAGCTGGATTTACTGCTGCGCTTTGCGCCGCTAAATTAACCTGAGCCTTTTTGAAAACTATTGTGAAAGGATCACTTTTTGGTTTATCGCCCTTATCAACAATAATTCGATAAGTAGTTTTACCTTTTTTAATTGGAGCAGTTGTTGACATTTTCCATGTTCCATCTGCTTTTGTTTTAGTTGAGCCAATAGTGGTCCACTTCTTACCCTTTTTGGTTTGGCGAAGAATTGTTACTCCGGCTTTAACTGGATCAATAGTCCCACTGAAAGAAAACTTTGCACCTAAAGAAACTTCTGCTGGCGGTAGATTTACAACTAGACCTGGTTGACTTGCCAGTAAAGTTTGCACTGCTGTTTCTTCTGCTGAGGCAGGATTGATTAAACCTGTCATAAGAAATAGTGAAGAAAATATAGTTACCAAGTATTTAAAAATTCGCAAAGCAAAACTCCCTATTTGTTCTCTTTTCAAAGTAACACGAGTTACTAGTGGGAATAAGAGACTGACACTCTGTTAAGTGACGTCAATCACGCAAAATCAATAAAAATAATTATTTAGCCACAGCTGGGTGAGCTTTTTTGGACATGTACAGAGCCAAAACTAAGGCCACCACAATTCCTGCATTTACCCCAAGTTCTAACAATGATCTTTGGAAAGCTTCATTATCTTTATAAGATCCTAAAGTTAAAGATGCACCAACAGTTAAAATGTGCCGAACTGCTGCGATTACTCCAATTATTAAAAACTTATCTAATTGGTAAACGCCGTCTGTGAAACGAGCAATAATTGTTCTTAAGATTTCTAAAATAATTACAATAAACAAAATATCGTTAACACCTTGAATCATTCCACTAGGAAAAAAGGGTTCTGTATTTATCAATCTTTTTAACGTAAAAAATAGTGCGCCCATAGCAACTAAAAATAGAATTATTCCAAGAAGTCCGTGAAAAGCGTCTTCAAGAATATCTACAAAGTGTTCAGGAAGAATTGATCTTTCTTTTGAATTTTTAGTTTTAGCTTTTGATGCCACTTAACACCTACTTCTGTATAAGGTGCTCTAATTTTAATCTATTAATTAACTTTTTGCCTGTTTAAAGTTCTTTAAGGCTTGAATAATCATTTTATGGTCTTCTACCTGAGGCAAACCGCTCACTAATGCCACGCCCACCATCCCGCTACCTGAAACAATTATTGGAAATCCGCCTCCATGGGCTGCATAAAGTTCATTATCTAATCCTGAATCTTCTTCAAAACTTTGATTCTTTTCCTCAAAAGAAACTCTGACGTAAATACTTGAATGTTTAAATTTTTCAACTACTCGATATTTTCGATTGATCCACCAATCGTTTTCACTAGAACTGCCAGTTAAGGCAGAATGAAAAATTATTTGTTCGCCAATTCTTACTTGCACAATAACCGGTGCTTTTTGAGACAAAGCTAACTTTAATAATTCTTGACCTAATTTGATTGCACCTTCATTTGTAAATGATGAAAGCGTTAACTCTTCTTCTTGTTGTAATAATTCTTTAGTTGAATAATCCCCTGTTGTCATAACCTTTAGCCTAAAGTGTGCTTGAAGATTTACCTGCAGTTGCCGCTGATTTAACTATGTTTTAGCCTTAAGACTAATTAACTCCAAGGAGAATCCTGTGATTGAAGTTCGCGCCTATGCCGCCCAAAAAGCCAAAGCTGATTTAGCACCTTGGAAATTTAACAGAAGAGATCTAGGTCCAAATGATGTTTTAGTTGAAATTGTTTATTCCGGAATTTGTCATTCAGATATTCATCAAGTAAGAGAAGAGTGGGGCGAAGCAATCTTTCCTATGGTTCCAGGACATGAAATTGCTGGAATCGTAAAAGAAGTTGGATCAAGTGTGACCAAATTTAAGCCAGGTATGAGAGCTGGTGTTGGAGTATTTATTGACTCTTGCAGAAAATGTGAAAACTGTTTAGCAGGAGAAAATCAATATTGTTTAGAAGGAATGACTGGCACATATAACGGTTATGAAAGAGATGGCAAAACAGTTGCTCAAGGTGGATATGCAAGCGCCATAGTTGTAAACGAAGATTATGTGTTACATCTGCCAGAGAATTTAGAAATGGCAGGAATTGCACCACTTCTTTGTGCAGGAATTACTTTGTATTCACCTCTTAAACATTGGGGAGCTGGTCCTGGTAAAAAAGTTGGCATCATTGGTTTAGGTGGCCTTGGCCATATGGGCGTTAAATTTGCTCATGCTTTAGGAGCAGAAGTCACCGTTCTTTCTCATTCTGCGAATAAAGAAGCAGATGCTAAAAACATGGGTGCAGATCACTTCATTTTAACTAAAGACGAAGCGGTATTTGAGAAATACAAAAACCATTTTGATCTACTGATCAACTCGGTTTCTGCTCCAATGGATTTGAACAAATACGCCAATATGTTGAAACTAAATGGTTCTCTTGTCATGGTTGGGTTAAGTGGCGAGCCATATCCAATTGACGCATTCACCATGTTGAACCAAAGAAGAAGAATTGCTGGTTCCATGATTGGTGGCATGAAACAAACTCAAGAAATGCTTGATTTTGCTGGTAAACACAACATTGTTAGCGATGTTGAAATCATCAAAGCTGATGAAATCAACAAAGCATACGATCGAGTTGTAAATAGTGATGTTAAATATCGTTTCGTAATCGATGCCAAAACAATTTGAAATTCGACCAGCACAAATAACTGATTGTGCTCAAATTCTTGATTTAATCAAGGAATTAGCACTGTATGAAAAAGAACCAGATGCGGTTGAAACAACAGTTAAAGATTTAGAAGAAGCGTTATTTGTTGGTTCTAATACTTTTAATGATCAACCTGCATGTTTCGCCGTTGTAATTGA
>JAPLAV010000073.1 GCA_026393095.1 Actinomycetota bacterium
GTGGTGGTTTCATGTAAATGTTTCATGGGCACAGATATGTCTTCTAAGAGGGCAGTGGTGCCACTTGGCCTGTTACCAGCAACTGCGGCATAAAGACCTTTGCGGGCATGCCAAAGTTCGTTTCTAATTTCTGCTGATTTTGTTAATTCACCACTTTTGATTGGTAGATCTTTAAACACTTGGTGGGCATTAGTTATTAAGTCATCTAGTTGGGCTTCAGTTTCTGCTTGGTATTCGATTAACAGAGCTGCATGGTTTTTAAACTCATAGTCTTTTAAAACAGTGTCAGCCATGTGTTCTCGTTGGGCAACTTTGAGGGAAGAAATATCCAGAAGCTCAATTACTGCAGCATCACTGTTTTTAAGTGTGGGAAGAGATTTTGTGGCAAGTTCTAGTTCATCAAAGATGAGCAAACTTGTGGCAGATTTTGATAACAGTGGCAAAGTATTAAAGGTTGCTTCAGCAATAAAGGCAAGAGTTCCTTCACTTCCCACAATTAAATGGGTCAAAATATCGATAGGTTTTTCGAAGTCCACAAATGAGTTAAGGCCATAGCCCATAGTGTTTTTAATGGCGTAGGCATTCTTTATTTTTTCTACTAAGTGTGGTTTTTCAACGATTCTCTTTCTTAAACCAATGAGTCCGGCATAGATTTCTGGTTCTTTGATTCTTAATTGCTCATCTGCATCGGGTTGACTTGAATCAATCAGGGTTCCTGAAGGTAAAACAAAGACCAAGGAAGAAATGGTTTTGTAGGTATTAAATTCTGTGCCACAAGCCATCCCACTTGAGTTATTAGCAATTACTCCACCAATGGTGCAGGCAATTTCACTGGCAGGATCTGGTCCAAGTTTTCGACCATATTTTCTTAAACTGGCATTTACTCGATTAACGGTTAATCCAGGTTGAACTCTTACCTTGAGCCCATTTTCTAAAACTTCTATTTCTTTAAAGTTTTTTCGAGTATCAATTAGCAAAGAATCAGTTACAGATTGTCCACTTAAAGAAGTGCCACCTGATCTAAAAGTTATTCCTAGATCATGTTTTTGGGTGATTTTAAATATTTCTGACATTTGTTGAGCTGTTTTTGGCTTTGCCACCATGGTGGGAGTTAATAAGTAGTGGGATGCATCATTGGCAATACTTACTCGATCAAAGAGTGAATCAGTAATTTCCTCAGGCAGAACTTTCTTTAAATCGTCAAGTAAAGACTGGTTGACGTTTTTAGTGCGATTCACGCAACACCTGGGATCCACTTGATCCCACTAGGAAATCTAAATCAGCACCAGTATCTGCTTGGGTTACATGATCTACATACATTTTTTGCCAGCCACGATCGGGTTTTGCTAATGAATCAATCATCTTTTGACTTGGTTTTCTGTTCTTTAATTCTTCATCTGTTAGTTCTACGTTTAAAGTTCTTTTCTCAACATCAAGAGAAATAACATCTCCTGTTTGGATAAGTGCTAAAGGACCAAATGCTGCTGCTTCTGGGGCAACGTGCAAAATCACTGTGCCATAAGCAGTGCCACTCATTCGACCATCACAAATTCTGACCATGTCTCTAACACCTTGAGAAAGAAGTTTTTGCGGCATTGGCATGTTGGCAACTTCTGGCATTCCCGGATATCCCTTAGGTCCACAGCCTCTTAAAACTAAAACTGAATCTTTATCAACATCTAAGTTTGGATCATCAATTCGTGCATGGAAATCTTCAACAGAATCAAAGACTAAGGCTTTGCCTTTGTGTTTCAGTAATTCTTTACTTGCTGCAGCTGGTTTTATTACAGCCCCTAGGGGAGCAAGGTTTCCTTTTAATACAGCAATTCCAGCAGAATCCTTCAAAGGATTCTTTCTTTTACTAATTACAGTTTCATCAAAGATTTCTGCATCATCTAAATAATCAATTAAGGGTTTACCAGTAACTGTGATTGCTTTTGGATCCATAAGATCTTTTAATTCTTTGAGCAAGGCAAGAAGGCCACCTGCTCTAAAGAAATCTTCCATCAAATGAGTTCCCGCAGGTTGCAAATTAGCTAATAGTGGAACATTTGATCCAATTTTGTCGAAATCATCCAAAGTTAATTTAATTCCTAAACGACCTGCAATTGCTAGTAAATGAACAACCGCATTAGTGGAACCACCTATGCCAGCAAGGGTAACGATGGCGTTAATAAATGAACCCTTGGTCATAACATCACTTGGTTTGCGATCATCTTTAATCATTTGCACAATTAATCTGCCAGTTTCTTGCGCACTTTGTAACAATCTTGAATCTGGTGCTGGAGTCCCAGCAACTCCTGGAATTGTCATTCCTAAAGCTTCAGCAACGCATCCCATTGTGGAAGCCGTTCCCATGGTGTTGCAATGTCCACGACTTCTAATCATTGATTGTTCTGATTTGAGGAAATCTTCTTCACTCATTTTTCCAGCGCGTAATTCTTCACTGAATTTCCAAACATCTGTTCCACAACCTAAAGGTTTTCCTTTAAATGTTCCAGTAAGCATTGGTCCACCTGGAACCACAATTGCTGGTAAATCAACTGAAGCTGCTGCCATTAAGAGTGCAGGAATTGTTTTGTCACAACCACCAAGTAGAACAACACCATCAATTGGATTTGCTCTAAGTAATTCTTCTGTTGCCATGGCAGACATGTTGCGCCACAACATTGCAGTGGGACGTACTTGAGTTTCACCTAAAGAAACTGCTGGCATATTTAGAGGAACGCCACCTGCTTCCCAAATTCCATTTTTTACATATTCCATAACTTCATTTAAATGAGAATTACATGGAGCAAGATCAGAAGCTGTGTTTGCTATTGCGATATGGGGACGACCATCAAAAGCGTTATTAGGTAAACCGCGTCTCATCCATGCACGATGGATATAGGAGTCTCGGTCTTTACCTTTGTACCAAGCATCACTTCGCATTAGAAGTTTTTACCTCACTATCGAGACAACTTGGTGTTTGGTCTTATTAATGCTCAATCTATATTGTTTCCATTATGAGAGCTTTCGTGGTTACTGCTCCACACACTTCTGGCGTGCAAGAAGTCGAAAAACCAGTGCCTGGCCCTGGTCAAGTAGTAGTTGATGTTTCTCGAGTCGGGGTCTGTGGCACCGACGTTGAATTCTTTACCGGCGAAATGGCTTATCTACATTCTGGACATGAAAAGTATCCATTAAGACTTGGTCATGAATGGTGCGGAGTTGTTGCATCCGTTGGCGATGGTGTTGATAGAAAAATTATTGGCAGACGTGTCACAGGTGACACCATGCTTGGTTGTGGAAGATGTTATCGCTGTTTAAATAATCGCCAACATGTTTGTGAAAATAGATTTGAAATTGGAATTAGAAATGGCTGGGCAGGAGCACTCGCTGAAGAATTATTAGTTCCTTCAACTGCATTACATTTCCTGCCAGATTCAATTGATGACACAGTTGGAGCATTAATTGAACCAGGTGGAAATTCTTTA
>JAPLAV010000068.1 GCA_026393095.1 Actinomycetota bacterium
AAGTGTTAAGTGGAAATAGACCACAAGCGCCAATTCCCCAAGATCGAAGATTACTTCTCCCAATTTCACCAACTGCTCGTAGTGAAAAGAAAATAGAACAACCTTTAAATAGATTTAGACTTGATAACAAACCAACAGCACCACTAAAACTTGCATCAGGATGTGATCGTCGTTGCACATTTTGCGCAATTCCAAGATTTAGAGGTTCATATTTATCCCGCAGACCTTCAGAGATATTGGAAGAAGCAGCCTGGTTAGGACAAAACGGGGTCAAGGAATTATTCCTAGTAAGTGAAAACACCACCAGCTACGGCAAAGACTTAGGCGATATTCGTCTCTTAGAAACCCTTTTGCCAGAGATTGCAAAAATTGAATCAATTGACTGGATCAGATTGTCATATTTACAACCTGCTGAAATGAGACCATCTTTAATTGAAGAAATCGTTAAAACAGACAAAGTTGTGCCCTATTTTGATCTATCTTTTCAGCATGCTCATACCGATGTATTAAGAAGAATGAAACGCTTTGGTGGCACTAAAGATTTCCTCAACTTAATTAAAAGTATTAGAAAAATCAGTCCAGAAGCTGGCATTAGAAGTAATTTCATTGTTGGTTTCCCAGGAGAAACTGAAGAAGAATATGCAGAAATCAAAAATTTCTTAGAACAAGCAGAGCTAGATGCCATTGGAATCTTTGGTTATTCCCAAGAAGATGGCACTGAAGCAGCAGATTTCAAAGACGCCTTAGCCCAAGAACTTGTTGACGAGAGGGTTAAGAATTTAAATTCAATTGCTGAAGAGTTAATGTCTCAAAAAGCTCACAGTCGAATTAATTCTGAAGTTGAAGTTTTAGTGGAAGCAAATGACGAAGATGGGGTAACTGGTCGAACCAGAGAGCAAGGACCAGAAGTAGATGGCATAACCACAATCTTGAACAGCAATGCAAGTGTGGGTGATTTAGTAAAAGCAGTAGTTGTAGGTAGCGTAGGAGCAGACCTGGAGGTGAAGACAAAATAGAACGCCCAGTGTTAAAACCTGCTGTTCCAGATCGTGTAGCCGATCCAATTTCAGCAGTCAGTTCATTTAATGTACCTAATTTATTAACAACCGTAAGAATTGTTGTGGTGCCTATTTTGGCTTGGCTGTTATTTAAAGAAAATGCTGAAACCGATACCAATCGAATAATTGCCGGCACCATTTTTATTGTTGCTGCATTAACTGATATTGCTGATGGAACAATTGCCAGACGTTGGAACTTAATTACTAATTTTGGGAAAATATTTGACCCCATAGCCGATAAAGCTTTAATTGGAGTAGCACTAATTGGATTGTCTTATTTAAATTTGTTGGACTGGTGGTTTACCTGGGTAATTTTAGCTAGAGAATTGTTTGTAACTTTTTTACGATTTTGGGTTATCAATAAAGGTGTAATTCCAGCAAGTCGTGGTGGAAAACTAAAAACGATTACTCAGATCGTGGCAATTAGTTTCTATTTGTTGCCACTTCCTGAATCATTTTCAATTGTTGGTGAAATTATTATGTATACGGCAGTTATTTTAACTCTTGCTACAGCTGTTGATTACATTATGAAAGCTATTATGACTGATAGAGAAGAACAATAGATTTGGCTAATGAATTAGCTAGTAGTTTGATCAAAAAACTTCAAGAAAAAAATCTCACTATTGCTGTTGCTGAATCTTTAACTGGTGGATTAATTGCAGCAAGTTTGACTGAAATTCCAGGAGCCTCAAGTGTTTTCAAAGGCTCAATTACTGCTTATGTTGATGAGATCAAGCAAAGTGTTTTAAATGTGAAGAGTGAAACGATTACTAATTTCACGAGTATTTCTGAACAAGTTGCTTTAGAAATGGCCGTAAATGTGAGAAAAATAATGAAGTCCGATATTGGAATTTCTGCCACCGGAGTTGCAGGGCCAGAAAAAAGTGCAGGATTTCTTCCCGGATTAGTATTTGTGGCTATTTCAATTGGGGACCACAATATGTGCCAAAAATTGGAACTTACTGGGGATAGAACTCAAATTCGTAATCAAACTGTGCAGGAAATATTGCAGCTGACCTTGAGTCGGCTCGTGTGAATAAAGGGGCAAACAAGTCCTTTATGGGCTAAAATATATTCATGATTGTTTTAAGAAAAGTGATGGGCGATCAACTACGCCAAGCTCGTAATGCACAAAAAAGATCACTTCGTGATATCTCAAAAAGTGCTCGAGTATCTCTTGGTTATTTAAGTGAAGTTGAACGAGGCCAAAAAGAACCATCTTCAGAATTATTAGGTGCTATTTGTGGAGCACTAAATCTGCCACTATCAAAATTAATGTTTGATGTCACAAAAGCTGTTGCCCAAATTGAAAACAATCCAACTGGAGTAACACTGTTGCCAGTTGCAAAAAAATCAGATTCAGCTGCTGCTTAAGTTCTATTTTCTAAAACTTTAATAAGCCTTGCCCTGTTATATCTTTGAATAATTAGACACGGAAAATTCACAATATGAGCAAAAACCAGGTTAAAAACTATTGCCCATAGGGGATTAAAGGCAATCGTGATAATCCAACCTGCAGTCATTACCCAGTGGGCAAGTTCTGCTCTTCTGGTTTCGCGGATGAATAATTCCAATTGTTCTCTTGTGCCTAGGTCAATGCTTCGTTTTTGAAAACCATCCCCAAAGACTCCACCTAATTCAGGAACACGATCTTTCCATTTATCAATCTTTAAGTATTTTCTAAACCAGGAAGCATCTTTTTCAAAGTTATGTAAGTTTGTAAAGGTGTAATCTTTAGATAAAAAAGAATCCTTAAGCTTTGAAGCAAAGAAACCTACGATATAAAACCATAAAACCCAGGTGGTACCAATATTTAATAGTAAATACTTGATAATTTCGTTCACTTTAAACCTGCTTTTGCATCAAGAATTCGATCTTTCCAAATTACTTTGCCACGCCAGGTCAAGGATACTGAATAAAAGAAAACAATCAGGAAGTAAAGAATCATGAATGGGTAAAGAACTAGATAGAAATTAAAGTTACCTAATTTTCTAATAAACCACCAGAATTGAATCCCAAAACCAATTGTTAATGCATATTGATACAAAGAAGGTGGTGTTCCAGTTTGAGTCCAAGCAATGAATGCAAAAGGTAATTCCCAGGCAGCAGCAACAAGGCCACTAAACCAAGTAAAGAGAAGCAAAAATCTTAATTTACTTAAGCCAATGGAACCTGCTGCCATATTTTTGGTGAAGCCTTGTGTTAATGATTTAATTCCATCTGGATACATTTGAAAAGAAATATCTTTACTACCAATATAGGTATTTACAGCTAAATTATTTTTTTGAAACATTAACCCTAAAGCTCGATCTTCTAATAATTGACTCTTCACACTTTCGATTCCACCAACTTTTTCCAAATCTATTCGATTAAGCATTAAAGCTGGTCCAAAAGCTAAACCATCTTTTCCTCCAAGACGTGCACCTATTGCGCCAACTAAGTTAAAAACTGAGGCAAATCTTTCATAGATTGATTTCATTTCATGAAAGGGCTGAATTGAGATAAGACCGCCATTTTGTTTTAGGGCATAACTCATTTTTCCTATTAAGTTCTTACTTGGCTTGGTATCTGCATCTAGAAATAAAATAACTTCTGATTTTGTGGCTTGTACTCCTTGGAAAAGTGCAAAAGTTTTCCCAGTCCAGCCAAGGGGAAGCTCTTTGCTCTTTATTACTTTTGCACCCAGTGACTGAGCAATCTCTGCGGTTTTGTCTGTTGAATGATCATCAACCACCACAAGCTCAGTTGGAGCAATTTCAGATTGTTTTAAAGCGTTAAGTAGTTGTGAAATTGTCTTTTCTTCATTGCGAGCAGGAATAATTACCGCAATTTCTGCATGAGCACTTTGATTGGGAAGGGTGCGCAATTTTGATTGAATGAACCAGCCCAAAATCCAGCGCAGTAATAATGTGAAACCGTAGAAATCCATGATGAATGTAAGTCTTTCAGTAGCAAGATTCGTCTAAATTAGGCAGTGTTATGTGGATTACTGAATTAAGACGCCGGCTCAAAGAACACTTCGGGGAAGAGTACGCCGCTTCCTGGGCCAAGGATTTTGTCTTGCCTGAACTTGGGGGAGTTAGCGTGGATGATGCCCTGAAGCTGGGCTTTGATGCTCAAACTGTGTGGAAAGCCGTGGTTGATAACCAAGGTTTAGGCCCTTCAGCGAGGTAAACGGCGTGTCTGATACTCTTCGAACACCTGTTCGAGTAATGTCCACAGGTAAGAGATGTCCCCAACCTCTAACCAGGTCCCGGACAAATGTCAGTGCTAACACTTACCTTGAGTAAGCAAGCAAAAGACAGCTAGGACCAAAAGAAAGGGTCACAAATGGCAACAGCGGCAAATGACCGCGACAAGGCGTTAGAAGCAGCCCTGTCCCAAATCGATCGTCAATTCGGACGCGGATCAGTTATGCGTATGGGTCAAGAAGATCGCCCACCAGCAGAAGTAATTCCTACTGGTTCAATCGCACTTGATATCGCTTTAGGTATTGGTGGATTACCAAGAGGTCGCGTCGTAGAAATTTACGGACCAGAATCAAGTGGAAAAACCACAGTTGCATTGCACGCAATTGCTAGTGCTCAAAGAGCTGGCGGAATAGCAGCATTCATAGATGCAGAACATGCACTCGATCCAGATTATGCCCAAAAACTTGGCGTTGATATTGACGCATTGCTAGTAAGCCAACCAGATACTGGTGAACAAGCTTTAGAAATTGCTGACATGTTAGTTCGCTCCGGTGCACTTTCCATTGTTGTTATCGATTCAGTTGCAGCACTTGTGCCAAGAGCTGAAATTGAAGGCGAAATGGGCGACAGTCACATGGGTCTACAAGCTCGTTTAATGAGCCAGGCCTTAAGAAAAATGACTGGTGCATTAGCTAACTCAAACACCACTGCAATTTTTATCAACCAATTAAGAGAAAAAATTGGTGTGATGTTTGGATCTCCAGAAACAACAACTGGTGGAAAAGCATTGAAGTTTTATTCTTCAGTTCGTTTAGATGTGCGTCGTATTGAAACACTGAAAGATGGCACAGACGCTGTTGGAAATAGAACCCGAGTCAAAGTTGTGAAAAACAAAATGGCTCCACCGTTCAAACAAGCAGAATTCGACATCATTTTCGGTGAAGGAATTTCTCGTGAGGGAAGCCTTATCGATATGGGTGTTGAGCATGACATCGTAAAGAAGAGTGGATCATGGTTTACCTACGAAGGCGATCAATTAGGTCAAGGTAAAGAAAATGCTCGCACCTTCTTAAGAGATAACCCTGATTTGGCAAACGAAATTGAACGCCGCATCAAAGAAGTTTTTGCTCTTAGCACAACTGCTGAGAAGCCAGAAGCCGATGTTGTGCCAATTGCAGCAGCCGAATAATTAAATGGGAGAAGTAGTACAGCTAGACCAAGACGGCGCCGCCTCAAAACGGCGCCGCACAAAAAGCGAACTTAAATTAAATCTAATTGATGCAACTATTACCAAATTGCCTGTTGCAGAAGAAAAAAATAAAGAAATCGAAGCAGCAGATGCTGCCAAACAAGTTTTGTTAAGAAGACTTTCTCATGCACCTAGAACCAGAAAAGAATTAGCCAAGGATTTAAAAGATAAAGACATTTCTGATGAGGTGGCAAATGTTGCCTTAGACAGATTTGAAGAAGTGGGCTTAATTAACGATCAAGCATTAGCCTCAAATTATGTTTCTAGCCAACATGAACGAAAAGGGTTAGGAAAAAACGCGCTTCGTCAACAATTGCGCGCCAAAGGTGTATCTGACGATGTGGCACTGGAAGCAATTTCACAAATAAGTGATGATCAAGAATTCCAAGCTGCATTTGGCCTTGCTTGCAAGAAAATTAGATCTTTGCAGAAAGATGACGCTAAAACCCAATTGCGAAAAATTGTGGGCGTTTTAGCTCGAAAGGGATATTCCTCGAATTTAGCTTTTAGAGTCGCCAAAGAAGTAATAACTGATCTTCCAGATGGACTTCCTCTAGAGATTTAGAACTTTTCCGACATTTTTTTGTCATACCCCGAGGTTAGTGTTATAACTAATAACAACAAGGGGAAAATATGAAAAGAAGTCTGATTTTAGTTTTATCCATGTTTTTAACATTTATCGTCGCACCTTCTGCGAGAGCAAATGTGAGCTTTGATGGCGATGTTTCCTGCCCAGCAGATTTTCCCATTAAGTATGGGGAATCAAATGCTGATGGCAGTTATAAAACAGTTTGTCATACCGACACCTATCATCAAGCAAATCTAATTGGTGGAGATGTTTTCCAAAATTATGTTAACTCTGGTGGAACATTAGATATTTCTCAAGCAATAGCCCAATATCGCCAAGAACAACAAAGCATTAGTGATCAAAGAGCAAATGCAGAAGCTCAAGCACTTGCTGAAGCAAATGCCAATCCAGGAAAAGAAGTTTGTAAAACTTGGTCCTACACCAGTACTTTTAACGGATCAGGTGGTGGCGGAACTTGTGTAACTATTCCACTAGCTGCCAGAGCAATTGATAACACAGTGGCGGCAAGTAAAATTGCCGAAATTAGATCACAACTTGAAGCAGATCCACAATATGCAACTCTTCGCTACGGCGTTGGTAATCAAACATTTGATTACACACCTGCAGAAAGAGCTGCTTTGCTTGATCAATGGGCTGCCAATATGGCAGGAAATGAATTAGCAAAAATTGCTGCAAGCAAAAAAGCCGCAAAGAATCCTGGTTTAAGAGTTTGTAGTGACTGGGTTGTTGGTTCTCAAAATGGTCAACAATGTGATTATGTCCCAGTTGCCTTAACTTCAAAAGCAATTCTTGCCTCAGTCACAGAACAACTTGATGGTTTAGAGCTGACTGCTGCGTTAGATAAAAAAGTTAATAAATTTGTAAAGGCAGTTGATGTTGCAATTCCAAATACAACTTCAGCTAAAACTGTGACAATTCCTAAAGCCCCAAAAGGAATGAGCCAAGTCGTGACAGTTGAAAACCCTGATGATTGCTCAGCAAAAGGTCGCAAAGTAAAAATTGATAAAGGTGCCCTTTGCGAAATATCTATTGCTTTGACGGTTGCAGCAGGAATTGATGTTAATTTTGCACAAACCATCAAGCGGAATTAGAGATTTAAAAGCAAATTTTTGAATTGATAGAC